>CALKRO010000140.1 GCA_937990205.1 uncultured Candidatus Saccharibacteria bacterium
TGATTACTCCGAGACGCCTCTCCACCGAAGAAACCCAGGCCATGGGCGCTCTTAATCACCTACTGAATGGCACTATGAGCAGTCGCATTTTTGGCCAAGCCCGCCGCCGTGGTTTAGTCTATGGTATGGGTAGTGGAATTAATAGTACCAACCATTATTCTTCCTGGGATTTTGATGGCGAAGTTAACCTCGAAACTTCCGAAGAACTCTTTACATTAATTCAACTCGAAATGATTAAAGCTCTCAATGGCGAGATTTCTGACACCGATATCGAAGCCGTGAAGACCTACGCTCTCGGTCGCTATCAAATGGGCGCCCAGACTGTCAGCCAGATTTCCGATCATTACACCGATGACTATTTTATGACCGAAAAAGTCGAATTTTATGATAATTTCCCAAATATCATTAAACAAATCAACAAACCTCTGATCGTCGAACTAGCCCGCGAATTTGCCGGCTCTGGCATTCACGCTATGGTCGCCGTCGGCTCCGTCGAAAAACAAATCATCAACCAGCTGGCCAATTGTCTAGTTTTCTAACTAAAATCAAACCAGATCAGAGTGCTATAATAGACTTATGAAAATTGCAGTTTTAGGTAAAGGGGTGGAAGGTAATGCCGTCGCCGAATATTTCAAAAACGATGAAATTACTTTTTTCGAAAAATTCACCGATGAAGAACTTGATTCTTTTGGTCTAGAAAATTTTGACCTGGTTTTTCGTAGCCCTTCCGTACATCCACTTTATCTAGCTAAGCAAAAATCACCTCATCTCATCGATAATTGGACCACCATTACTAATTATTTCTTTAGTCACGTCAAAGCACTAATTATCGGCGTTACTGGCACCAAGGGCAAGGGAACTACCTGTTCCATTATTGCCTCAATTCTGCGTGAATTCTCGGAAAAATTCGAGCATGTCCATCTGGTTGGCAATATTGGTAACCCCGCCATCCTCGAACTCGATCAAATCACCGAAAAAGACATCGTGGTTTACGAAATGAGTAGCTTCCAATGCTGGGATCTCGAAAAATCTCCTCACATCTCCGTAGTGTTACGCATTGAGCCCGATCATCTCGACCGTCATCCAGATTTCGATGACTACGTCGATGCCAAATCCCATATCGTTTTGAATCAGACTGCTGAAGATTCCTGTATTTATTACGCCAACAATCTATATTCCGAAACCATCGGCGAACTTAGTAAGGGCCAAAAATTCTCCTATCCAATCAAATCCCATCTCGAAGAATTAAACACCCTACTTAACCAGCTGCAAATTCCTGGCGAACATAATCGCGAAAACGCCGAAGCTGCCATTTTGGCCGTGCTTGCTCTACTTGGTGTTTCTTACGATGAACTTTTCTTGCCAGAAAATCACGAATTTTATCAAAGAATTGCCGCCGGACTCCATAAGTTCCAGGGGCTACCACATCGTTTACAATTCGTCCGTGAATTAAATCATGTACGTTATTACGATGACAATTATTCCTCGGCCTTTCCAGCTGCCGATGTCGCCATTGCTGCTTTTGAAAATTATCCTACTTTCTTAATCGCCGGCGGCTTTGATCGCGGACTTGATCTCACCGAGATGAAACAACGCTTCTTTTCCGCCAAAAATCTCAAGAAAATCATCCTAATTGGCGAAACCAAACGACGCCTTGCCGAAAACGAAGATCCCGAAAAATATTGTTTTGCCGAAACCCTCGAAGAAGCCGTCAATATCGCAAGAAAACTTGCCGAAGCCCAGACCGAGCTCGTCGCCAGTAATTACGATCTTTGTCTGCCAATTTCTAAAAACTGCCCAAAAGAAGCCATTGTTT
>CALKRO010000141.1 GCA_937990205.1 uncultured Candidatus Saccharibacteria bacterium
TCGGAAACTCTATTATTTAATAAGGGTCGATTTATTTTTGGTTTAAATTTGGCGAAAAAAGCAATCAGGGAAAATGGTTTTTGTGTGATTGTGGAGGGGAACATGGATGTGATTTCGTCACATCAAGCGGGGGTGCAGGAGGCGGTGGCGACTTCAGGTACGGCGATGACAGAAAATCACTTGAAGATTTTGTCGCGACTAACTTCAGATATTCGTTTGGCCTATGACGGAGACGCAGCGGGGGTCGCGGCGACGGAACGAGCGATTTTGATGGCGAGCAAATTAGGGATTTCTTTGTCGGTGGTATCGGACTATGGCAAGGCGAAGGATCCGGATGAATTAATTCGTTCGGCGCCAGAAAAATGGCAAGAATGCGTGATGAAACCAGTGCCGGCGATTGATTGGGTGCTTGGTAAATACGAAATTAAATGTAATTTGCGTACTGGAATGGGGAAGAAACAGTATTCGGATTTGGCAATGAAATTGATTGTGGAAATTCAGGACCCGGTGGAGCGCAAACATTATGAGCAGATGGTGGCGCGAAAATTGGAAGTGACGGTGGAGGACCTGAAAGAGAAAAAGGTGCAAGTGGAAACTGTGCGACTGAAGCCGGTGAAAGAAGTGAACGAGGCGGCAGGACCGAGTATTTTGAAGGTGCTAGAAAATGATTTACTGGCGATTTTGGTTTACGGGGGAACAGCAGGAGCGGAAATCGATTTGGAGATTCCGATCGATGAGGTGAAATTGGAAGAATTGTCACTGATTTTTGAGGAAAAATTTGCGAAAAAGAGTGAGGCGGAACTTTCGAAATTAAGTCAGGAACTGCGTCAACGTTACGAGGTAGAACGTAATAAAGAGAAAAAGAAACAATTGATTTTAGAGCTTGAATCTTGTGATGATGAAGAGCGTATGACGGAAATTTTGAAGGAAATTGAACGGTTAGGATAGTGAAAATTTGAGGGAACAATTTTGAATTTAAGTGTTAGTTTTTGGGACTGGCTGGTTGATTAAGATTAAAATAAGCGTTATACTTAATCTAATTTGAGGGACTAAAATAACAATGAATCCAAATAAATTAGGTAGTGCGGCTCCAGGAGGTGGGGCGGAAAAAACGAATAGTGCAGCGGCGGAGCAAAATCCGGTGAAAAATTTTGAGGTAGAAAAAAATTCAGAAAAGCCAAAAACTGGGGCGGAAATTTTTGAACTGAAGATGCATCAGATTGCGGATCGTCGCGATATGATTGAGCAGATGAAGTTGGAGGGGAAACTTGGTTTTGATGATTATAAAACTAAGAAGCAAGCGCTGGATTTAGTTGAGAATAAATTAACTAAACTTTATAACATTTATGAAAATCGTGAAGTGAACGAGGCGGAGCGTGAGAAGGAACTGGAGATTCAAAATCGTCACCTCGAAGAGAGTAAAGATTCTTTAAGAAAGCTTAGCCAAGACAAAGAACTGCCACGAGGCGAAAAAATGAAGCTGATGGAGAATTTTTCGCAGCGCCTAGTTGAGAGTTCCGATAAGATAGAAGAAATAAAGAAAGCTCGCGAAATGGATGAGCGGATCTATCAGCTATTTGATGGAAAGTCGGGTGAGGAAAAGCCAAAGGCTGAGGCTAAAGAAAAGGTTGAGGGGAAGTCTGAGGAAAAAACTGAAAAAGAAACCGAAGATAAGTCCGAGGAAAATACTGAGGAAAAGATCGAAAATAAAACTGAGGGTCAGACTGAAGAGAAAACTGAAGGCAAGACTGAAGAGTCTAGTGAAAAATCTGAAGCTCCAGAGAAGAAGCCAACCAGTACTTTTTCTTGGACTGGTGGAGTGGGTGGCCCAATGTTTTATTCTGGGGCGAGTGCTCCGACAGTAAAGGTGAATAAAGCAGTCGAGATTAGTACGACTGAAAATGGTACGGCTGGCGGTATGCCAGGGGAAGCTTCAGCGTCGGGGTCTGCTGAGTCAGCTGGTGCTAAAACCGAAGCTTTAAATGTGACACAAAAAGAAGTATTGAAACAAGCAGAGGATAAATTTTTCTATGAAAATCTGAAAATTCTTGGTGGGGCAATGGCGGCGAATGGCTATAAAGAGATGGATAATCGAAACTTCTTGATGCCATTAAAAAAGTCAGAAGCCGGCAGCCCAGATTTTGCGTCTTTCGAAGAACGAAATAAGTTACACAATGAATCGATTGAGAAGATGAAGACTTTTGAGAAAAAGTTTGATTTGGACCAAATTAAACTTGATGTCGGACGTGCAGTGTATACCGGAAATGTGGGCCGAGAATTTGGAATTGGACTTTATCGTATCGATGTTTCAAGAAATGAACTACAGAAAATTATTGATAGTAAGAGAAGTAGCGAAGAAGAGAGACAAAAAGCCATGAAAGAATTGGAAATGCTCGACCAGGTAAAGGAAGGCTTCTTAGAAAATATTGGCTCGCACGTGGGTGAAAAATATTCCAATGAGGAAATTGCTTCGGTGCCAGAAAATGAAAGGAAGAATGCGAACAGGTATCTTTTTCTTCAGAAGGTTAATGGAATGATGAAGATGCCGCATAATATACTTCTAGCCCACGCACGTATGGCACTAACTAAGGCTGGCAAAATATTTAAAAAATAAAGAAAGGGGTAGAAGCAAAAAATCAAGGGAGAGATTTTGACGTGTTTGATTTTTTGTGATATAAATTGGTGCAATGGGAAAAAATGTCGTGGAAGAAGATAAGAACAAGATCAATGAGGAAGAAGACGTTCTCAACTCTTTTAGTC
>CALKRO010000142.1 GCA_937990205.1 uncultured Candidatus Saccharibacteria bacterium
ACATAGAAAATCGTATCTGAAAGCACTTCTTTGCCGTTATTTAGACGCTTCACGTAGCTCTTAATCCCACCTTCGAAGTAGAAGGCTTCTTTCGCACCCGTACGTTCATCAAAGACCGAAATTAAAATTCCCTTAGTGAGGTAGGCCTGGTGCCTGGCGTAATGTGACACCCAGTTATAATCAAAAGTCGTCGTTTCCTTAAAAATGGTTGGATCTGGATAGAAAACAATGCAAGTTCCCTGTTTAGTAGTACCACCCTCAATTTTCAAAGGCGCTATAGTTTTACCCGTTTCAAATTCAATGTGATGGACTTTTTTCTCACGATAAACTTCGGCAATCATCTTGGTTGAAAGTGCGTTCACAACAGAGGAACCCACCCCGTGAAGACCAGATGAAACCTTATAACCACCACCACCGAACTTACCACCGGCGTGTAGCACCGTCAAAACTGTTTCCAGTGTCGATTTATGTGTCTTTGGGTGAAGATCCACCGGAATACCACGTCCGTTATCTTCCACTTTTACACCCCCGTCAGCCAGCAATGTGATTTCGACTTTATTTGCGTAACCCGCAATCGCTTCATCGATCGAGTTATCCGCAATCTCTTTAATTAAATGATGCAAACCATCGTACCCGGTCGAACCGATATACATACCTGGACGCACACGAACAGGTTCAAGCCCCTCTAGAACTTGAATTTCTGAGCTGTCGTATTCTTCAACTTTTTGTTTTCCAGCCATCAAGAAAATACCTCTTTTAAGTTAACTTGATACCTCTCTGGCTCACCACCCACGACCTTCCAAATAATTCTTTTCGAATCCTTTTTCAGTCGTTTTAACCTCACTTGATATCTACTTTAGTGTAACCATTTTTACTTTAGCTGTCAAGGTAAAATGGCGATATTTCGCGTTCTAAGCCGTTTTAAGGCCCTTGTTTCAATTTTTTGGGTACTTATAGCCTTTTAAGCTATTCTCACAATTTTCGCTTCACTAGCCTTAATAAGTTTCACTAGCCTTAATGTTAGCGAATTTTTACCACCGTGCCATCTCTTAGGCGGCCATCTTCCTGATCAGCCTCAGATACGGCTTCCATCGGTACATTTACCACCTCTGGCTCCATAGCAGAAGAATTCTTTTTCGACATCAAATTATCTAATTCCGCATTAATATCATCCAAGGTGAATTCCGCACGGCCTTCCTTACTAGCCCCTGCGTCAGGCCCCTCAGATTCACCCCTTCCAGCC
>CALKRO010000143.1 GCA_937990205.1 uncultured Candidatus Saccharibacteria bacterium
TACGCGCAGATAGTGACGAATCTTGCCGATCAATTCCTCGGAATTGTCGAGATAAATAAAGGCACGTGACACGATATCTGGCGTCTTAATCAAACGACCGGTCTTCTTGCTAATAGTTAGCACAATCATAAAGATACCTTCACGCGAGATGTGAATGCGGTCCTTCACCACGGCTTCATGTACTGGTTTATCGGCATCATCGTAAAGTTTGTTACCGACTGAGATGCGGCCGTTTTTGCGGATTGTCTTATTTGGTAGAAGTTCCACGATATCGCCGTCATCTGCCACCAAGATACGGTCGTGTGAAATTCCCACGACGTTTTCTGCCATTTCAGCATTGTGCTCCATCATGAAGAATTCACCGTGGTATGGCAAGTAGTTCAAAGGTTGTAAACGTGTCACAAAATCGACGTGATCTTCGTAATAGGCGTGACCCGAAAGGTGAAGTGGGCCGATATTGGTGAGGTGGGTTTTACCATTTTGAATCACCTGCGCACCTTCACGAAGGAGGCCGTCCACGGTATTCACCACGTGTGGCTCGTTACCAGGAATTGGATTAGAAGAGAAGACGATGGTGTCACTAGCCTTAATCTTGATGAATTTGTGCGCGCCGGTCACCATACGGTTGAGCACGGCATTTAATTCACCTTGCGAACCGGTACAAACAATCGTCACCTTGTCATCTGGAAGTTTAATAATGTCTTCCATCTTCATCACGGTGTCTTTTGGCACCTTGATACATTTGGCACGCAGCGCCACTTCGATATTATTAATCATCGAGAAACCAGCAAAAGCTACCTTGCGACCACGTCGATAAGCTTGCTCCAAAATCATGCCGATACGGTTAATCTGAGAGGAGAAACAGGAAATAATCACTCGGCCATTCGCGTAGTGATCCATCACCTTGCCGATATTATCACCGACGTCATATTCTGAATGTGGATGGTGACCTGGGGAATCGATGTTGGTCGATTCGTTCAACATCAAAGAGATACCTTCATGCTTTACGATTTCATCGAGACGTTCAAGGTCAGATTGGCGGTCAATTGGGTTAGCTTCCGCGCGCCAGTCACCAGAGAGATAAATCACACCGTTCGGGGTACGAATCACTAGGCCACAGTTACCTGGAATCGAGTGCAGCATGTGAACAAATTCCACGCTGAGATGTTCAGAAACCTGAATTTTTTCGTGCTTGAATGGGTCAACCACATTGTAATTTAGTTCTGGCAAATCATCGACTTCGCTCATTTGGCGCTTAATCATACCGATAGTAAAATCAGTGGCATAAATTGGCGTAAGCGGGCCAAATTTTGGCAAAAGATGCTTACAGGCTCCGATATGATCAAGGTGGGCGTGGGTAAAGAGAATCGCTTTCACCTTGCTGAGATTGTCCTCGAGGTATTTAATATCCGGAATCATGTAATTCACGCCTGGATAATCTTCCGAAGCGAACAGTACGCCCATATCGATTACGATCATTTCGTTCTTGTATTCGATCACGGTCATGTTCTTGCCGATACCGAATTCACCGACGCCACCGATTGGAATTACGCGCACCGCTTCTGGATCTGGGCGAG
>CALKRO010000144.1 GCA_937990205.1 uncultured Candidatus Saccharibacteria bacterium
TTTTTCTTCGAAATAATTAAATGACGCTCACGGCCTTCGCCTTCAGAGTGAGTGTAGATATCAGAATAATCTTCAGCCAACTTATGCACTACACGGCGATCAGCAGCGTTAAGTTCGAGGGTGATTGATTCCCCAGTTTGGCGGACCTTATTGATCCAGCCTTCAGCCTTCTTTTCGATGCGTTCCATGCGTTGGTGTTTATAATCAGCAATGTCGATATTGACGCGAGTAATTTCGGCATTTTTCATAGTGAGCCCCATCGAAACAATGTGCTGCAAGGCGCGCAGATTACCAGCATTTTTACCAATTAAAAGTGAATTTAAACTGGTGCTAGGGACACTTAATTGAATAACTTGGTCATCAATAGTCGACCAGACAGCAACGTTAATTCCGAAGAAAGATAGTAAATCTTCGAGATATTTTGTAGCAAAGCGAACCGATTCATCACGATTCATAAAAACTCCTTCTCCTAGCTTTTTGAATCTAGGGATGAGTTTTGGTGTTTCTGTTTATTTTGAGGTTTTGAATCACGAGCTTTAATGCGAGTAATTTTAGTACCGGTTTTCTTATTTTCAATAATTTCGGCCTCTTGTAGTTTCTTATTGGCAGATTTTAGTTCACGAAGAATCGCACGATCAGTATTATCATCCATTTCGTCGTCGACATGAGCGAAAACGATTTTTTGTTGAATCACCGAGATAAGATTAGATAAGAAATAATAGAGTACGAGAGCGCCCGGGAGATTCATGGTGAAAAATAACATCATCAATGGCATCATGAAGCTCATTTGCTTAGAAACCATATCATTAATATCAGCCTGATTTGGATCCTTGCCAGCCTTGGCATCTTCCATCATTTTTTTCCAGGTACTCTGCTTTTTCTTACCGGAGCGAGCAATTTGCATATTAGCCATGTAATAACTAGTGACAGCCACGAGTAGGACTAGCGCTATTACGAAAAGACCACTCTTAGTCTTCATATCTGCACGAGTAGAGAGATCGATAGTACCGAAGAGTTGAGGCTTAAAATCATAGGATTTTTCCCCAGTATTTTCAAGGAATGACTTTTGAAGCTTAATTACTTCATCAATACGTTCGAGTTTAGCGACTACTGGATAGGCACGTTTTTATCAGAAGTAGAAGGTAAAACCATCACACGAACCGCGAAAAATAGCGCAAAGAAAATTGGTAATTGAATCAGAAGTGACCAAATCGAAGCCATCGGCTTAATATTGTGCTTCTTGTAAAGATTCATCATCTCGAGAGATTCGAGTTGCTTGTTGCCATTGGCACGCTTACGAATTTCAACTAGTTCCGGTTGAATTTTTTTCATTAATTTAGTCTGATGATATTGCTTTTTAACTAGTGGCCAGGTAGCAAGCTTGATCACCACAGTAAAAATAATCACAGCGAGACCAAAATCACCGATGTAGTTATAAACCACGAAAAGAATATTAATAATAGGATTAACAATTAAAAAATCAATTAACTCAAACATTTGATTAATTATATCATGAAAGATATTTTATTTCTTGGCAATCTTCGCCTGTTCGGCAAGCTTCAAGACTAAATTCTCGATTTCAGTGAAATCCATGGTTTTAAGATCTTTAGAAAAGACAATAAAAATATAGTCATTCGATTCTGGGATTTCAGCAAGATTCAAACGAATCGCCTCATAAACACGGCGGCGTACACGATTGCGACCGACGGCAGATTTGATAACTTTTTTCGAAATAACCACAGCAAAACGTTGTTTTTCACGTTGATTTGGTGCAAAAACCAGGGAAAACTTCGGGGTACGAATAGTCTTTCCCTTTTGATAGGTATATTTAACACCACCTCTGGAATGAAAACGGTATTTACTGGCTAACATTAATTTATTTTATCATAGAATTAGAGATAGAATCGAGCGGAATAATATCGGATGAGCGATCACTTTTTTCGAATTCTTTCTCATCATCAGAATTTTCCACAAAGGTGGCAGTGCGAAGTGTACGATAAAGGGCGGATTTCGAAAGCACATCTTTATTTTTACCCTTAGAAATAATCTTCCCTTCTTTCAAAACAATTACTTGATCGGCAATTTTCATCATTTCTGGACGATGCGTAACGATAATAATTGTATGGTCCTGCTTCAAATCTTCGAGAATTTCCACGATCTCTTTAATGGTTTCAGGATCAGCGTGAGAAGTCACTTCATCAAAAATTAAAATTTCGGCATTAGTTAAAATAGCGCGGGCAATGGCAAGTTTTTGAAGATCGCCATCGGTTAAAACTTTCGATTCGAGATCTATTTTAGTATTAAATTGGTTCTTGAGGCTGGTGATTTTTTGATAAATCCGCGCACGCTTCAGAGCCTTATTTTGCTCCTTAATATTGGGATTAATGATATTGAGATTTTCGCGAATGGAGGCAGAAAAAACAAAGGGATTTTGAAAAACACCGGAGACATTTGAGGCGTAAACTTTTTTCGAATAATGATAAATTGATTCATTATCGATGAGAATTTTACCGGAATTTGCCGCGTAGAGACGATAAAGTAAATTAATAATCGTGGTTTTACCAGAACCTGGACGGCCAACGATGGTGGTAATTTCGTTAGGGCGAGCACGGAAAGAAATATTATCAAGAATTTTCTTATTTTTGAGTTTAAAGGTAACATGATCAAAAACTACTTCACCTTCGATATAATCATTATCTAGATCACCATAATCAATTTGATTATCACTCTTAAATTTCAAAATATTATCGATACGCTTAATACGAATACTATAATTACTAAGATTTAAAAGTTCCTCGAGTACACTATCGGTATTTCGGATAACCATTTCATAATAACCAACGAGAAGCACAAGTTTATCAATGGTGAGTTGATTATTAAAAACTAGAAAACCCAAAAAAACATAGATAGAAATCTTGCCAATCTGAGTGATCAGCGGAATTTTACAGTAACGAGTACTGAGAATTTTATAACGCTTGGAATTTTGAATATCAAAGACTTCATTATTAGAAACAATTTTAGAAGTGAGACTCGGCATGAGGCTGAGACTAGTGATTTGTTTTAAATTATTGAGAATCTGAAAAAGTAGATCCCAGTTTTTATCCTGACTCTTACGAATACCGTCGAAGCGTACGGCGGCGGCTTTGGAATTTTGATTCATTAGATAAATATAAATGGCGTCCACAATAAGAGCGAGAAGACCGAGAAAAATATTATTAGCACTAAAAATGAGAAAAATCAAAAAGAGCTGGAAAAAACTAGTTAAGGCATAAACGCCAGAGCGCACGGTACTGTACATATAGCTAACATCCTCAGTGAAAGTATCGGTGATGCGACCCTTAGAAATCGACTCAAGAATCAGAGGGTTTTTCGCAATATGATTAAACAGAAGATGCTGAGTGGTGGAATAATAATAGCGAACCAGTCCAGTTTCCAGATAATAACTCCAGGAATTCACCGAATAATAAAGAATTGTAAAGAGAATAAATAAAATCACATAAAACCAGATCGCGTTAAAATTTGAGGCCCTAGTGACTACGGAAATAATCCCGGCAGTGGCGAGTGGTGGAAGAAGTTTGATAATGTTACTAATCGTGTAACTGATAATTAATTGAAAAACTTGCAGACGCCTACCAGGGGCAATCCGCATCACGGTTTTAAAAACATTAATATAAGTTTTCACTAAAATAATTATAGCATAAGAGGTTTTTGTGATTTCAAATAAAAAAACACCAGACAAGCTGGTGAATTTTTTAATAAGTTAAACGAGCGCGGCCTTTAATGCGACGACGCTTGAGTACCTTTTGACCGTTTTTGGTCGCGTTACGCTTCATGAAACCATGTTCTTGCTTGCGTTGGCGCTTGTGTGGTTGATATGTACGCTTTGGCATTATTTTTCCTTAAAACTAATAAAACTATATTACAGAGTTTTATCTGATTTGTAAACTTTGTATAATTATACCTTAGTTTTCCACTTTTTTCAATAAGTTTTCCACATGGGTATATCTATTAGGCGAAAATTGTGGAAAACTTCTTCCCTGTTAATTTTTATATAGCTATATAATAAAAAATATATTTTTAAACCTGTGGAAAAGTCTGAAGGTCTGTTATAATTGAGGTAATCAAGGTTAGTTAATGTGGAGGTAGCGTCGGTGTTTGATGTGTGGAATAATGTGCTTGCTGAATTAGAAAAGAAACTGCCAGAATCACATTACTTAACATTCTTTAAAGATTCGAACACCTCCTTAATTTCCAATAAGGATGGTCATATCCAAATAAGTGTGCCGAACACTTTTATGCAGACTAATATCTGTAAAAAATTTGATGCCGACATTCGAACGGCTCTAAAAAATAACGGAGTTGAAGTTTTAACTACCGAATATCTAATTGTAACCAATAAAAATAATCGATCACGCGAAACG
>CALKRO010000145.1 GCA_937990205.1 uncultured Candidatus Saccharibacteria bacterium
ACATGGAAGAAGCCGCCGATGCTGACTATGTTACGATTTTGGACAAGGGAAGAATTATTGCTGAGGGTACACCCCTGGAATTGAAAACTCAATACGCCACCGATATTTTGTATCTCTATGATGTGGAAGAAGCGGATGTTAAAAAACTTAAATTCCCTTATCAAAAAATCCACAAAGCCTTCCAAATTAAAGTTAAAAATTCAGCAGTTGTTACTAAACTGATTACAAAATACCCAGAACTCTTTCAAGATTTTGAATTAATTAAAAGTACATTAGACGATGTCTTTCTCACGGTTACGAAAAATAAACCAGGTACTGATATTTCAGAATCAAAAAATAGCAAAACGAAAACGGAGTAAAACATGAAAAAATTTTTCAACCTCACTGCTCGCAATGTCAAAGTTTTCTTCAGTGACAAATCAATGTTTTTCGCTTCACTGATTACACCGATGATTTTATTGATCCTCTACGTTACTTTTCTTGGTCGCGTTTTTCATAATAGTCTTGATCAAGACGCCTTAGGTGTTGCACTCCCAGAAGGCGTAATTAACGCTGTGGTGAATGGGCAAATTCTTGCCTGCCTTCTCGCGGTCTGTAGTGTGACGGTGGCTTTCTCCTCGAATCTTTTAATGGTGAATGATAAGGTCACTGGTAGCACCAAAGATATCGATGTTTCTCCGATCAAAAGTCACACTAAAAGTCTCGCCTACTTCACTGCGACGTTTATTTCCACGATTATTATTAATCTCGTGGCGCTCATCCTTTGTTTACTTTATATCCGCATCCAAAATTGTTGGTACTACGAACTAAAAGATGTCTTGCTACTGTTTGGCGATGTTATTTTACTTTCTTTCTTCGGCACTGCCTTGGCTTCTGTGGTAAACTTTGGACTCAAAACTCAAGGCCAGCTTAGCGCTGTGGCGAATATTGTGAGCGCTGGTTATGGTTTTATTTGTGGCGCTTATATGCCAATTTCAAATTTCTCCGCCCTGTTACGTGATAGTATTATGTTCCTGCCAAGTACTTATTTTATGTCGCTGATCAAAAATCATGCCCTCGCCGCTCCATTCCAGGAAATGGCTAAGACTGAAATTCCAGCCCAAGCTATCGATGCTACCAAAACCGCCCTCGACTATAAAATCTCCTTTTTCTCTCACGAAGTCCCACTTAACATGATGTATCTCATCGCCATAAGCTCAATCATCGGTTTAGTCACTATCTTCATTCTACAGAATAAATTTAGGAAACAGAATTAAGCAATTTTAGACTTTTAAAAAGAATGTCGTCTTGCCTTTTGAGGACATAAGCTTGGGCAAGCGCCCTTGAGCGGTCCGATAAAAGGCATGCGACGTTCTTCACCTTGAGTGTCTCCGGAACGAGGTATGCAGCATTCTCTCCCATGCGACATTCTTTAATTAATCTGATTTTTTTGTTATAATTATTTATTCAGAAGGAATAAACATGCTAAAATCTATCAAATATTTAAAACCTTATTTTTGGCAATGCCTTTTAATTGTATTGGGTGTTGCACTTCAAGTTTATACTGCTCTTGAACTTCCAGCCCTAAGTTCAGATATTATGAATAAAGGCGTAGCCGAATCTAATATGAGCTTCATTTTTCAAACCGGCCTACTCATGCTTGGTGTGACCGCACTAGGTTCACTTGGTAGTATTGTTTCATCTTATTTTTCCGCCAAGGTAAGTAGTCGTGTCGCTATGGATATGCGCAAGGATATCTTCGCCAAGGTGATGTCGCTTTCTTTTACTGACGTCGAGAAATTCTCTACCGCTTCACTTATTACTCGTACCACCGCCGATATCTGGACCGTCCAGCGCACTCTGATTATGAGTCTTACTATGATGGTGCGCGTGCCTTTTATGGCAATCGGGGCGATTATTCAGGCTTTCCGCACTGCGCCGAACATGACCTGGATCATTGCCGTTTCGGTGGCCATTCTCTTTATTCAGGCGGCTATCTTAATCAGTCTTGCCATTCCAAAATTTAAGGTTTACCAAAAAATCTTGGATAAAATCAACTCGATTACGCGTGAAAATCTTACTGGTATCAAGGTGATTCGTGCACTTAATAAGCAGAAATATGAAGAAAATAAATTTGAGCGCAGTAACGAAAACTTAAAAAACACGGATATTTATATCTCCAAAGTTATGGCTTTTCAGCAGCCAGTAGTGAATCTAGTTTTTAATCTTTCCGCCGTTCTCATTATCTTTATTGGTGTTTCTAATCTTCATACCGATATGAGTTATCTTGGTCGCATGATTGCCTTCTCGCAATACTCTGCGCAGGTTCTCATGTCCTTCCTCTTCTTAACTTTTCTCTTTGTCATGATTCCTCGTGGTAATGTTTCTAGTAAGCGTATCTCTGAAGTCCTTGAAACTAAGAGTCAAATCACTTTTAAGGTCCAAATGACTGAAACGCCTAGCGAGGTTCCTTCGGTGGAATTTAAGCACGTAACTTTTTCCTATGGTAAAAAATCTGAAGCCATCATCGAGGATATTTCTTTTGTAGCAAAAGCTGGCCAAACTACCGCCTTTATTGGCTCTACTGGTTCTGGTAAATCCACTTTGATTAATCTTGTGCCACGCTTCTTCGACGTGACTTCTGGTGAGGTTTTAATTAATAATCTCAATATTAAGGAATATACCGAAAATTCCCTTATGGATAAAATCGGTTACGTACCACAGCGCGGTTATCTCTTCACTGGCACTGTGCGCAGCAACATTCTTTATGGTGTCGAAAATCTTAAAAAATCGGAACTTGATGCGCGTATGCGTCATGCTGCTAAAATTGCTCAAGCCCATGAATTCGTCACTAAGTTAAAAGATCAATACGATGCGTCAATTTCTCAAGGTGGTACCAATGTTTCCGGTGGTCAAAGGCAGCGTCTCGCCATCGCTCGTGCTTTAGCTAAGCAACCTGAAATTTTGATTTTCGATGACGCCTTTTCCGCACTTGATATGAAAACCGACAAGAAGCTCCGAGAAGATTTGAAGTCGGAAATTCGGGACACTGTCGTGCTGATTGTGGCGCAACGTATTAGTACGATTAAAGAAGCTGAGCAAATTATTGTTCTCGATCAGGGCAAGATGGTAGGGAAAGGCACGCATTTGGAACTCTTGAAAAAATGTAAAGTCTATCAAGAAATCGCCAAGTCTCAATTCTCGGAAGAAGAATTTGCGGATGAAATGCGCCAGGCTAAGGAGGGAAAATAATATGTCTAAAAATTCAAAAAGCACTCAAAAGAAAACTACTCGAGCCTCTAAACAGACGATTAAGCGCTTCCTCGCTTCTGTAAAAAAATATCGTTTTAGTTTGCTCGGCTCGGCACTGCTTGCTCTAATGTCGGCTGGGCTTGTGGTGGCCGGTCCATATCTTCTGGGCCTCATTACTACTGAAGCTTTTGACGCTTTGCGTGCTGGTCAGGAAATTAATTTCGCTCGTATTAGCTCACTACTTTTAACCCTAGTTGGTCTCTACCTTATCTCTGCTATCGTCAGTTATGTTGAGGGCTATGTTGCCGCAGTTATTTCGGCTAAATATGCCAAAGAAATGAAGCGCCAAATTCTAGCTAAGTTTTCGCGTTTACCAATGTCCTATTTTGATAAAACTCAAAACGGTGACACTATGTCGATTATGACTAATGATGTGGAAACCATCGCTGCTTCGCTCTCGCAAACCCTTTCTCAAGTTATTACCAACTTTACACTTCTGGTTGGTTACCTTGGTATGATGATTTATATCTCTATCCCCATGTCGGCCGTTTCTGTCATTGTGGTGCCAATCTCCATGCTGGCTGTTTCTAAGGTTGTAAAGAAGAGCTCAGAATATTATAAAAAGCAACGCAAAACTCTCGGTAAATTAAACTCTGAAATCGAAGAAAATTATGGTGGACAGCTCATCATCAAGGCTAATAATCATGCGGAAAAATCCAAACAAGATTTTGCTACTGTCAATGAAAAACTTTATCAGGAAACTTTTAAGGGTGAATTTTATGGCTCACTCACCTACCCTATCACCCACCTTTTCCTCGATTTAGCTTTTGTTGGAATTTGTTTGCTCGGTGGTTACTATGCTTTAATTGGTGCTCTCACTGTTGGTAGTATTCTGGCATTTTTGCAATATGTTAGTCGTTTCACTCAGCCAATTGCTGACACTGCGCAGCTTTCCTCTACCATTCAGCAAACCTTAGCTGCCGCTGATCGTGTCTTTAATTTTCTTGAAGAACCGGAAGAAGCTGCTGAAGATTTTACTAGTCAATTTAAGACTATTTCTAAGAATGGTAAATTCCGTGGCGAAGTCGAATTTTCCCATGTGAATTTTAGTTATGATGGCGTCAAACCAATCATTAAAGATTTTTCTATTAAAATCGAACCTGGTATGCAGGTAGCCATCGTTGGTCCAACCGGTGCCGGTAAAACTACGATCGTTAGCCTTCTCATGCGCTTCTATGATATTCAAAGTGGGGAAATTAAAATTGACGGCATTTCCACCAAGCGAATGAAACGCAGTGAAGTTCGCAGTCTCTTCGGCATGGTGTTGCAGGATACTTGGCTGTTCTCGGGTACTATCTTAGAAAATCTTAAATATGGTTCCTCTAATGTCACCTTTGAGCAAGTCGAAGCCGCTGCCAAGATGACTGGTATCGACCATTTCATCAAGTCACTTCCAGATGGTTACGAGACTAAAATTTCTGAAGATTCCGATAATATTTCCGCTGGTGAAAAACAGCTTCTCACTATCACCCGCGCCATCATTACAAATCCGAAAATGATGATCCTCGATGAAGCAACTTCTAATGTCGATACGCGCACCGAACAAATTATTCAGCGCGCTTTTGATAAGATCACCGAAGGTCGCACTTCCTTCGTCATCGCACACCGTCTTTCGACTATTCGTAATGCCGACGTTATCCTCGTGATGAAAGAGGGAAATATTGTCGAGTATGGCAATCACGATGAATTGATGAAGCTAGATGGTTTCTATGCTGAGCTTTATAATTCGCAATTCTCGGAAGAAGCGGAATAAATGAAAAATATCAACCTCACGGAACTTCTCGACTCAACTGATTTATCGCCAGAATTTTGTGAGTTTTTTCAGGCCGAGCTTGCATCCGGAAAATTCGATTCCTTGCTAGAATTTTTTAATTCATCTACATTGAATCCTCAAGAAATTTATCCTGCCCCAACCCAAATTTTTCGGGTTTTTAAATTGTCCCTCGAGAAAATCAAGGTAGTAATTCTTGGCCAAGACCCTTACCACACTCCGGGCGTGGCGGATGGCTTGGCCTTTTCGGTTCAAACCGATAAGCTTGCTCCGAGTCTCCGAAATATTTTAAAAGAGGTAGAATCTGACATTGGTCAAACTATTATTCAAAACGGAAATCTCACTCCATGGCTCGAACAAGGTGTCTTTCTCCTCAATAATGTGTTAACTGTCGAAAAAGGTCATGCCGGCTCACATCGTCAAATTGGCTGGGAACAAATTACGGAAGATTGTATTAAACTACTCAACCTTAAACTTTCGCACGCCGTGTTTATTCTCTGGGGTTCTGATGCTCAGACTAAAACCAAGTTTATTGATCAATCTAGGCACCTAGTTTTGCAATCGGCTCACCCCTCGCCGCTTTCAGCTTATCGTGGCTTTTTCGGCTCCAAACCGTTTTCTCAGGCT
>CALKRO010000146.1 GCA_937990205.1 uncultured Candidatus Saccharibacteria bacterium
TACCATTTTTCAGACTAAATTCAAAAACCAAACTCCCACTCGGTGATTTCACATTTACCAAAGAATTAGCTTTCGCTTCTTCTTTTTTAAAAAGTCCTTTCAAAAAGCCCATATGCTTAATATTATACCGCATATGCTAAATATGATAAAATATTTTTAAGATGCAAGACGATATTAATCTCGAAGAACTCACCAAAAATAGTAAACCTAGTTTTCTCAAAATTTTCTTTATCGTACTCGGTACTATTATTGGCGTATTTGCCATCGCTTTTGGCGTAGTTTCTTATTAAAATTACTCGCAAACACTGCTGAAAAAGTTGAAAATAAAAAACCAGAAATTGCTAAAGTTGCTGAAAAACGCGCGCCGCATCGCATCGACATGCAGTATCTCATCGACGATTGGCGCCGCGAACAGGGAATCACTGAAGAGTCATCAGTGCTGATTTATGATCTCAATAACTCTGACATCGTCGGTCGCTTTAATGACACTAAAACCTTCACTGACCCAAATCTCGTTAGTCTCCTGGTCGCCTACGAAAATTATCGTCGCCTCAGTGACGGAAGTTTTCATTCCGACGACCAAATTAATCTCAAAAATCAAACCGCACTCTCTCGTCAAGATTGTATAAATGAACTTTTCACTTCCGAAAATACCAATTGCAAGGATGCTCTCCGCGCTGAACTTTCCGATGTTGTACTCAATAATCTTCTCGCTAAAATGGACCTAGAGCATCTCAAAATTTCTGGAAACAACATCACCCTCACCGCGACTGACTACCTAAAACTTATTAAATTTATTTATAGTTCCGAAAATCTTCAGTCCGAAAACTGGAATCAATTCTTCGCACATTTTCTCATCACAGGTGATCATTTTGCTCTTATTTCCGGCATTAATAAAGCCACAATCTTCGATTACGCTTCCGCCAAATTAAAAACCGAAACCGCCGCAAACACTCTCCCATATTTCAGTGAAGCTTCCATCCTCGAATTTAAAGACCTGCCAAAATATCAAGACCGTAAATATATCGTCATTTCACTTAATCAAAATTTTAATCCGACTAAACTCACTCCTCTTGGTCGAAATCTCGAAGAGCGCATCATTAACGAACGTTAAGCCTGTCTAATAATTACCATAAATTTCCTAAGCAGCTGAATTATTGTTTCTTTATAAACTTATTTAAAATAGAACGCAATAAAAAATAAATCCCCGGAAGGATTTATTTTTATTTTTTAACTAATTAGGCTTGAGCGTTCCAGCGAGCAATTGCTTCTTTTACGACTTTCTTAGCTTCCTCAGCGCCAAAGAAACCTTTCACTTCGGTAGTGCCTGGCTTCTTCAAATCTTTGTAATGATTGAAGTGGAATTCGATTTGGCGGATCAATTGTTTTGGCAAATCTTCCAAAGTTTGGTACTTATCACCGTTATTACGGTCGTCTTCTGGCACACAAATAATCTTGTCATCAACTTCATCAGAGTCAACGAACTTCATTACACCAAGAATACGGGCCTTCATATAAATGCCAGTCGTCAAAGGCTGATCGGTAATCATCAAAACATCAAGTTCATCACCATCCTCATCGAGAGTTTGAGGGATAAAACCATAATTACAAGGCTTTGCAAATGCCATTGGTTCGACACGGTCAAGCATGAAGCAAGCATTTTTGCGGTCCCATTCAATTTTGTGATTTGAACCAGTAGGGATTTCGATGACGACATTAAGTTCACCATTTTCGTAGTCACCTGGGGTCAAGATTTTGTTAAAATCAGCCATATTTCTCCTTTATTTTTTCTTATTATACCATTTTTTCTCTCTGTGCTAAACTAAAACTATGGAATTTACCGATTTAAAAAAACCTCTCGCCGAACGTATGCGACCTCAAAGCCTCGATGAAGTTTTTGGTCAAAAAACTATTATTGGCAAGGGTAAAATTCTCACCGAATTAATTAAATCAAAAGAACCCACCAATCTGATTTTCTGGGGACCTCCCGGCACCGGCAAAACCACTCTAGCTCGCATTATCGCCAAAGAACTTGACGCTGACTTTGTCGAACTTTCCGCCGTCACCGCTCATAAATCCGATGTCGAGCAAGTAGTCGAACGCGCGCGCCAAAACTGGAATCTTAAAGTCCGCACCTTGCTTTTTATCGATGAGATTCACCGTTTCAATAAAGCTCAACAGGATGCCTTTTTACCTCATGTCGAATCTGGCCTCATCACCCTCATCGGCGCCACTACGGAAAATCCGAGCTTCGAAGTCATCCCCGCTCTTATTTCACGTAGTCGCGTAGTGATTTTATCTACCTTAAAAGATTCCGACATTAAAGATATTTTACTTCGCGCCATCGAGAAAGAATACCCTAAGGCTAAAATCGACCCTGAAGTCATCGATTTTCTCGCCCATCTCAGCCACGGCGATGCTCGTTCGGCTCTGGGCGACCTCGAACTCTGTCTTTCACTCAAAAATAAGCTTACTCTCGATTTTATCACCAAAACTCTCAATAACAAAGTCAATTACTTTGACAAATCCGGCGATCGTCATTACGACACCATCTCCGCCTTTATTAAATCTATGCGCGGTAGCGATGTCGACGCTACACTCTACTACCTCGCCCGCATGCTTGAAGGTGGGGAAGATCCGAAATTTATTGCTCGTCGCATGGTAATTTTTGCTTCTGAAGACATCGGTCTCGCTGGTAACGGCGCCCTCACGCTTGCCGAATCCGCTTTTTCCGCCATCGAAAAAGTTGGTATGCCGGAAGGGGGAATCATCCTATCTCATGTGGCCGTAGCTCTCGCCAAATCTAAAAAGGATCGCTCTAGTTATGACGCCTGGGCTCGCGCTAAGACTCTCGCCAAAAACACTAGCCATCTACCAATCCCGCTCGAAATCAGAAATCCCGAAACCAAACTGATGAAAAATCTTGGCTACGGCAAAGACTATAAGTGGGAAGCTAATTTCCACCACTCAAAAAGCTACCTCCCAGAAGAAATTAAGGACCAAAAACTTTATTTTCCACCCAAAAATTAGTAACAAAGTTGCCAAAACTATCTTTTCATGCTTTAATATAAACAATTTAGTACCTTAATAGGAAAATTGTGTTGTAAAAAGGAGGGGTAACCATGGAAGGTTTCTTAGACAAACGCAAATTAGAGAATGAAGCTAGCTTCAAGGAAGTTTTACATGTTTTAGACGAAGTCTACAATCTTTTCAGTCTACGGTTTTGTTGGTCCGATATGATTGAAACCACCAACGCCAACACCAGAAGAAAAGATTATGGTGAGCTACAAAACACCACCGATTTTGATCATAGACTGCGTCTATGGTATCAGGACAACAATTCTGCACCGCTCGAAGTCCCCAAAGAGATTCATGCTACCATTTCTGTTGACCGCATTACTAGCGTAATGCCCAGATGTGCCAAACAACATGCCAGACATTATCGTAATGATCACATTAAATTTCGCACTTTTCAGTTTAGTGTCAAATCACTTCGGCACCTCACTAGGGCAGAAATTCGTGAACTTTTTAACGAGTATAGCGTCCCTGCTGATCTGAGAGATGCCATTAGTAAAGGCGATGTTTACGTTGTCACTACTACAAGTGGTGAAGAATTTAACTTCGTTCATCGCATCACCACCGAAAAAGCCTAGCTACCTAGAAAAAGCGCAACACAATTTTTCACCCCCGAAGTCGGGGGTCTTTTTATTCTAAGTGTGATTTTTTACCCCTAAATCATTTACAAAAACCTCTTTACATGCTACAATCTACTTGACAGTCTGGTTATCAGACTATTTTTTATGGAAGGAGTATATGGCGCACATCACCCGCATTAAAGCCGGTCAATCTGGATCAAAAAATTCAGAAGAAACCAAAGCTTCTGGCAAAAGCCCAGAACCTAAAAAACCGATTCAGGACACCGCCGAAGTGCACGCGGAAACCATCGAGTCAAAAGCTGACAACAAAAAGTCCCTTAAAAATACCAAAAAACTAGCCAAATTAGAGAAAAAAGCTGAAAAATTAGCTGCCAAAAAGGCTAAAAAAGCTTCCGGTGAAAAATCCAAGAACCCACTTATTCGTTTCTTGCTTTTTATCACTACTCCAATTCGCGCTTTCTTCCGCTATCTTGCCGAATCTTGGCAGGAACTCAAGCAAGTACGTTGGCCAAACCGTAAAATGACTTGGAAGCTCGTCTTCGCCGTTATTTTATACACCGTCATCTTCGCCGCCTTCATTATGGTACTTGACGCATTATTCACATTATTGTTTAATAATTTATTGAAATAGGAAAGAGAAAAAGGAAATCACATGGCAGTAAACCGTTATGACGACACCCTCCAATGGTACACCGTAAGCACTTACAGTGGCTACGAAGATAAGGTCGCCGAATCCATCAAACAACGTCTCGATAGCCCTGAATTCGAAGGTAAAATCCTCGATGCTATCGTGCCAAAAGAAAAACAAATCGAAATTAAGAACGGCAAG
>CALKRO010000147.1 GCA_937990205.1 uncultured Candidatus Saccharibacteria bacterium
TTTTAGATAACGAATCGAGGGCTTATGCAGAGCCAATGGTGGATGTGAATTCTGGGGAGGCGGAAGTAACGCATGAGGCTTCGGTGGGGAAATTATCAGAAGAGATTTTATATTATCTAGCGACAAGAGGAATTTCCGAAGAGAAGGCAAAGGAGATTTTGATTCGAGGTTTTTCGGAGGAAATTACGAAGGCCTTGCCACTAGAATATGCGATGGAAATGAATAATTTAATTAAGTTAGAAATGCAGAATGGGTAACCTGAATAAATGATTTAAGTATATGTAGATTAGAGTGTGAAGGCGAGCTGAAATTGAATAAATAATAAGTCAAAAATTGAATAAAAAAGTTAAGGATAAGCGAAATGTACAGAGAAGAATTTGAGATATTTGAGAAAAAT
This sequence comes from uncultured Candidatus Saccharibacteria bacterium, assembly GCA_937990205.1. Lineage (GTDB taxonomy): Bacteria > Patescibacteriota > Saccharimonadia > Saccharimonadales > Saccharimonadaceae > Nanosyncoccus. Next base: position 398 of record CALKRO010000147.1, read on the forward strand.
GAGTTGGATGAAATCCTGCCTTTTGTTTATCTAGATAACGCGGCTACTATGCAGAGATTGTCGGTTGGACTTTTGGCTGAACAAGATTTTTATACAAAGAAAAATGCGAATCCTTTGCGTGGAGTCTATGAATTGTCGGAACTTGCGACGACGGAGCTTTGGCAGGCACGAGAGACGACTGCTAGATTTTTAGATTGTGAACCATTAGAAGTAATTTTTGTAAAAAATGCGACGGAAGGATTAAATTTACTGGCTAACGGGGTGGAGGATTTACTTGATAAAGGGGAGATCTTGGTGGATTTAGAGTCTCATCATAGTAATCTTTTGGCTTTTTCGGAACGTTACGGGGAGAAAGTGCGAATTACGGAAGATCTCGTGAGTGAGATGAAGCTGGATCTTGAACGTGCAAAGACTGAGGGGGTGGAACCAAAAAATAAAATTGTGGCGATGACGGGAATGAGTAATGTGACGGGGGTGGACCGAAGTGGCATCGCGAAAGAATTGAGGAACTTAGGCTTTCAGGGGCTAATTTTGATGGATGCGGCGCAATTAGTGGCACATAAGAAGATTGATGTGAGGGAATTAGGGGTGGACGGCTTAGTATTCTCGGGGCATAAAATTGGAGCGCCAATGGGTGTGGGAGTAGTATATCTGAGGTATGATTTGATGAAGAAGTTGAAGCCGTTAAATTATGGGGGTGAAATGGTGGAATCGGTGAAGCTTGCGGATGGTAAAGTGAAGATGAATTTTGCGCCGGGGCCGAGTAAGTTCGAAGGTGGAACGCTAAATATGGGGGCGATTACTGGACTTTCTGCGACGGAGAAATTTTGGTTGGAACACTCGGAAATTTACGGGACAGAAAAGATATTAACCGAGAAAATTCGGGAAGAGTTAGAGAAAGAAGAAAATATCGAATTATATTTTGCGGAGAATGGCATCATTAGCTTCAATGTGAAGGGGGTGCATGCACATGATACGGCGCAGATTTTGGCGGATTTTGGTGTGATGGTGAGAGCGGGAATGATGTGTGCGGAACCATTTTTAACAGAGAAAAAAATCGGTGCGGTGGTGCGAGCAAGTTTAGCTTTTTATAATACAAATATAGATGTTAAATATTTTTTGGCTTGCCTAAAAAGAGTGCGCAGAGTGATGGGATTGGAGTGATGATCGACGGGGGATGTTCACGGAAATGAATGAGATTTGGCAAAATTGGAGAAGAAATTAATGCGAGAAATTCAGAGTAAATATAGGGAAGAATTACTGGAGCGGAATTTAAATCCGTTGAATTTTGAGCAAAAAATTGAGGCGAATTTGACCAAAACTTTGGTAAACCATAGCTGTGGGGATGAACTAACGGTGAGCCTGAAAATTGAGAATGGAAAAATTTTGGAGGGAAGTTTTTCGGGAGTGGGTTGTGCGATTTCGAAGGTTTCGGCAGATATGATGATTGATGCGATTAGGGGGAAAACTCTGGAAGAGGCGCGGGAGCTGATGCAGGGGTTCTTTGATTTGGTGATGGGAATTTCAAGTGAAAAAGCGCAGAAAATTAGGGGTGAGTTAGAAGTTTTTTCGATGATTCAAAATATGCCAGCGAGAGTGAGATGTGCGAAATTGGCTTGGCGGATTTTAGAAGAGGGGGAAGAATGATGATTTTTGATTAAAAAGTGTTGCGACTGGAATAACGCTTGTGGTTGATAGGAAAAAGCGTTATAATGGGGTAAATTAGGAGATAATATGATTCGGGTGTATGAAAATTTTTTGAGAGAAACGGGACTAGGTGATCTTGATGAGATGCAAAGAGCCGCTTTTATCGAAGAAGCACAGAGACTGCTAGAAAACCGTATCGGCGAAAAGTTAAGTGAAGGCTTGAGCTTGGAACAACTCGAAGAGTTCGACGGTATCATGAAAAAAGATAAAAATGCGATGATTAAAGCCTTGGCGAAACTAGGTGATTATCGCATAGACGAAGTTTACCAAAATCTCTTGAAGCGTTACGGAGTAACGGAGGGGACGGTAGATATTTTAAGTGAATATTTGAGTGTAAAATGGATTCAAGCCAATCGTCCAAATTACGCAGAAGTTTCTCGTCAAGTATTTGAGGAATTGAAACAGGAAGTACGCGCCTCAAGTGAAGAAATCCGTAAATCGATGACTTTATAGATTAAAAATACCTTGAACACAAAATTTAAATCCCTCAGAAGAGGGATTTTTAATGTTTGCTTGGTAGATTTTGGGTTTTTTGTGAGGATATTTTGAGTTTAATTTATTTAAGATAGCCGTTGATAAAAGATTTGGCATCCATAGGCTTCTTGCTAGCTGGTTGAAGCTGATCGATAACGAGGAAGTTGCCATCTTGACAAGGGAATGCAAGGGGGTTATTAGATTTTTCGGTTTCGACGTGGGCTTTTAGAATCATACATTCGAAACCTTGAATTTGAAGTTTACTCTTTGGAAAACCTTGGAAGGCACGAATGCGATTGAGAGCCGCTGTGGCGCCAATTTCGGATAAGGATAGGTTCGAGTCGGTTTTATCAAACTTAGTGGTGAAGGTGGCCTTCTCATCGTCTTGTAGGGTAGGTTTTGGTATGGAGTCCAGGTGCTCGATGAGCCAATTGGCGCCAAGGGTGGCAAGTTTCTGATAGATTTCGGATTTTTCGGGTAGGTTGGATGAGAACTCGGAGGCCTTAACGGTGGTTTGATAGTAAATTGGTCCGGCGTCCATGGCTTTAACCAGTTTCATAATAGAGACAGAAAAATCTTGATCGCCATTTAAGATAGCGGATTCAATAGGGGAGGCTCCACGATAGAGGGGAAGAAGAGAGGGGTGAAGATTAAGAATACCTTCAGGCTCAAAAAGTTCAAGTAAGTCGGACTTGATTAGAACACCGAAACTAGCGAGGATGCCTTTAATTTCAGGATTTTCTTGTCTTAAGCGGGCAACTTCTACTAAATCTTCCTTAGTTTTAGCATGGAAAACTAATTCCAGATTTTTAGCAGTAAGAAGTTGATTTAATGTAGCTTCTGCCAGGGGTCCGTTGCCAAAAAAGATAAATTTTGTGCTCATTTTTTACCTCAAATAAAATATGTGTTCAATAGAAAAAGACTAGTCTTCGTCAGGGAAGAGTTGTTTGTTATTTTTAATACGAGTTTCATAATTGACTGGCTTGAGATCTCCGTTTTTGTCGAGCTCGAAGAAGGCATCAGTTTTATCTTTGATGCGATCGATGAAGAGGATACCGTCGAGATGGTCAATTTCGTGAGCAAGAGTGCGAGCGAGTTCATCGGTAGCTTTAATGCGTACCTCAGTGCCATCTTCGAGTTTAGCTTTGACGCGAATTTTCGAGTAGCGTGGGACCTTACCATAAATAAATGGAACAGAAAGACAGCCTTCGAAATCTTCGACAATTTTACCTTCTTGTTTGATGATTTCTGGGTCGACAAGGGTAGTGAAGGAAGTATTTGCTTTGTCATCCATACTGTCGCGGATAATAATCAAGCGTTTGTTAATGCCAAGTTGAGGGGCAGCCATGGCGGCAGAAAGCTCGTGAGGGTGAGATTTTTCCCATTCGAGGCTGGCATCGACCATTGCCTGGATCATATCTTTAATTTCATCAGTAACATAGTTGACCTTTTGAGACTTTTGACGAAGTCTTGGGTCAGGAGATTCAATAATTTTCATATCTTAATATTATAACCGATTTTGGGTTTTTATAAAGCTTAAGCGGAATATAGTGCGGGGGTCGAGGTATTTTTTGAAGCTGTTGGAATAATTTTAAGGTTAATTTGTCGGGATTTTGGGGCGTTTCAAGGGTGATTTATGGACATCTCGGAGTTAACTTTTAATCTGGTGCGGTAGAGATAGACTAGGGGTTTGCTAGGGAGAGAGGTTTTCTAAAAATTGGAAGTCTTATAATGAAGCTAAATAATCACAACTAATTAAAGGAAAGGACAAAAAAGAAAAACGAAATAGACGCCAAAAGGCAAGGCTTGGATGGAGGAAGAAAGAATTATATTAAACTCCCATACTATAATTAGAACTATCTCTCAACACATATGACCAAAAAAGTATCCTAGATTTTTATAATCATAATTTCAAATATACTATTCTTCCTCCATTTAAGTTTTGATAAGGGCGCCGTGGTGGGCGCAGAAAATATCACCTAGAAATTAAAGGAATTAAATTTAGCTTAAAATGCTGAATCAGGCCTGGCGGGTTGAATTAGGCCAGGCGGGTCGAATTAGGCCTAAGCGGAGTAGATTAGGATTAGTGAATTAGATTAGGCTTGGTGGGTCGATAGCGAAGCGAATTTCGGGATATTGGTCAAGTGACTCGATGAGGTGAGTGAGCGAGTCACGTTTTTTGGCTTTGACGATGATTTGCCAAGAATAGCCACTGGGGGTGTATTCATGAAAGGAGGGTGTAGGCGCGGAAAGATAAACGTCGGGGAATTTTTTGAGTGTGTGATGTAAGCTCATGATCTTTTTAATGGCGAGATTTTCGGTTTTCTTAACAATGGAAATACGGAGTAGGTAGAAAAATGGCGGTAAATGGGAAATTTGGCGTTTTTTGAGGAGATAATCGGCAAACTTGGCGTAATCAAGAGATTTAGCGGCAAGAATAACCGGATGTTCGGGCTGAAAAGTTTGGAGGAAAACGTGATTAATATCAGTATGTCCGCGTCCGACGCGACCGATGACTTGGGTAATGAGCTGGAAGGTGCGTTCCTCGGCGGCGTAGTCGGGTAGGTTGAGGTTGGCATCAGCTTGGACGATGCCGACGGTGTTTAATAAGGGGAGATCGAGACCCTTGGCGATAGTTTGGGTGCCAATAATAATATCAATAGCGCCGTTTTTGACGGCTTCAAAATTTTGGGTGAGCGAATCGGTGGTAGTATTGTCTGCGTCAAAGCGAGCAATGTGAGCAGATTTAAAGAGTTTTTTAAGTTCTGATTCGAGAAGCTTGGTGCCGAAACCTTTATGAATAAGGGAGCCGTGATGGCAGACCGGACAAGTGGAAGGGACTGGTTCATGGTGGCCACAGGTATGACAAATTAGCTGATAGGAGTCACTATGAAGAGTGAGCGGAAGAAGACAGTTGGGACAGAGGACCTGATAGCCACAATGTTCGCAGATTGTGAGTGGGGCAGAGCCACGACGATTATGAAAAAGTAGAGTTTGCTTATGTTGTTTAAGATTGTTTTCGATGTCTTGCAGCAGAGCATCGGAAAAATAGCGGTTACGTGTGAAAAGAGCGCGATCCTTTAGGTCGATGAGGCTAATTTTAGTTTGGCTGGTAATGGATTTAGCCTTTTCAGAGAGGGCGACGTAGGCGTGATTCTTTTGTGCTAAAAAATAATCTTCCACACGTGGGGTGGCGGTGCCGAGGAGACAATCAATTTTGAGGGTTTGAGCCATGAAGCTAGCGAGACGGAGCGCATGGTAGTGTGGTGAAGTATCTTGATAGAAACTAGGCTCATGGGCTTCATCGATAATAATGAGGCCAAGGTTTTTTAGAGGAGAAAAAAGAGCAGAGCGTGGGCCAATTATGACAAAAGGCGTGGACTGATCGGCTTCGTGGATGCGTTGCCAAATGAGGTGGCGTTCAGCTTCGGTGAGCTTAGAATGTAGAGAAATCACTTGAGTACCAAAATGCTCCTGAAAACGACCAACTAATTGTGGGGTGAGGGAAATTTCAGGAACGAGAAGAATCACGGATTTGTTTGAATTAAAAACTTGGCTAGTGAGCTCGAGGTAGATATTGGTCTTACCGGAACCGGTGATGCCGTGAAGGAGTTTGGTGTGAGTTTTGATTTTATGTAGTTCGGTGAGGGCTTGTTTTTGAGCGGGGTTGAGCGGGATTTGGTAGTGGGTAGTTGTGGCTGCGATAGGAGAGGTCATGTCTTGGATCGGATTAGAAGACTGGGGAATAAAAGTGGAGGCAGAAGATTTTTTGCGACGGTTTTTTTCAATGCCGAGAGGAAGAAAAAGATTGGCGGTTTTGGCGACTGGATTTAGATAGTAAGAGGAGAGCCAGGCGAGACTTTTTAGGAGATGATTAGGTAGGGGGATAGGGTGAACAATTTTATTAATCGATTTAATAATGAAATTTTGGTCGGTAGGAGCGGTGGTTTTTCGATAAATAATGCCAAGGGCGGTTTTCTTGCCGAGGGGGATAGAAACAATGGTACCTGGGGCAAGATTTTGGTCAAAAGAATAGGTGAGGAGACCATCAGAAAAGAGAGGGGATTTTTTGAAAGTAGTGGTGGAAATTACCTCATAGTACATCAAGTATATTTTAGCATTTATGATATACTTTAAGAAAGGAAAGAGGTAAATGTTAGATGTTTTTATCACATCTCGGGTTCGCCGGAAGATTTTGGTAGTTTTTGCTAAATATCCGGATTTTAAAGTTCACGTAAGGGGACTGGCGAAGTTGATTCACGAGGATGCGGGTAATATTCAAAGGGAACTAAAGAGGCTGGAAAAGGCGAATTTTTTGGTGACTTCGAAAAAGGGTAACACGACTATTTATCAGACAAATAAACAATATCCAATATTGAAAGAATTGCAGACGATCGTGATTAAAAGTCAGCAAATGTCACCAAATCAAAAAGTAACGAAGACAATTCAATAATTTTTTGAAGTATGTCGAAGATTTTTGAGGAAATTCTAGCGAAAAGAGGGGTGTCGGAAGAATTTTTGCGGCCAAAATATAGTTTAGAACACGCAAAGAAGTTGCCAGATATTGAGGTAGCGGTAGCGCGAATTAAAGCGGCAGTAAACCAGGGCGAGACGGCGCTAGTTTATGGTGACTACGACGTGGATGGAGTAACCGCGAGTACGATTATGTGTGAGGCGCTGAAACTAGCGGGGGTGAAGCGGGTGGAAGTGATGCTACCGGATCGTTTTATTGACGGTTATGGTATGAGTGAAAGATGCCTGGAAAGGGCCGTGGAATTGGGGGTGGGTTTGGTAGTGACGGTGGATTGCGGCAGTAATAACGCGGAAGTGATCAAAAAATTAGCTGAACACAAAATTGATACAATAGTGACCGACCATCATGAATTAATGAATGGTGTGCCAGAGCGAGCGTTTGCCGTGGTAAATCCGAAGCGATATGGGGAAGATGAGGCTGATTTAGAAAAGAGGGAACTACGAGAAATCTGTGGGGCGGGGGTGGCTTTTATGGTGATGCAGGCACTGGTACTCGAGGGGTTAATTCCGCAGAATCAGGAAAAATGGTATTTGGATCTAGTGTTGATTGGAACGATTTGTGATTCGATGGTGATGAATCAGATTAATCGGGAACTGGCATATTTTGGTTTGATTATCTTACAGAAGACTAAGCGTGTGGGACTTTTAGAATTGATGCGCGTGGCGGGTGTACAAAAAATTGACTCAGAGGCAATTGGCTTTCAAATTGGACCAAGGCTAAATGCGGGCGGGCGTATGGAGTCGGCAGAAATTTCATTAAAACTTTTGATGTCAAAAGAGCGAGCGGAGGCGGCGATGTTGGCGGAGGAGCTTAATCGATTGAACGGGGAGAGGCGCACGGCACAGCGAGCGGCATTGGAAGAGATTTTAGTTGACAATGAGCCAGTGATTGTGGCGGCTGGCAACTGGCATGAAGGAGTGCTAGGGATTATTGCGGGAAGATTGGTGGAAAAATACCGTAGACCAGCCTTCGTTTTGGGGGAAACAGAGGGCATTTATAAGGGTTCGGGTCGGTCGTTCGGGGATTTTAATTTAGCGGAAGCAATTAAGGCAGTAAATGAGACCTTAATTGGAGGGGGTGGTCACGCGGCGGCTTGTGGGGTGAAGTTAAAAAAAGAAGATTTGGTGCGCTTCAAAGAGGCGGTGAATCAATATTATCGAAGTCTAAACTTAACTGAACAAGAAAAATATCTGGAGGTAACGGAAGATATTAAAGTAGATAATTTGGCGGAACTGGATGTGGATTTATATGAAGAAATGTCGATACTTCAACCATTTGGGCAGGGAAACACGGAGCCAATTTTTGAGCTTTTGAATACAAAAATTAAGTTCGTAGAAACGCTCGGTGCGGAGAAGAAACACTTGAAGTTTACTCTGGAAAAAGACGGAAATTTGTTCAAGGCTTTGGTGTTTAATGCGCGGGAAGAATGGTTTAATTTAGATAAGGACGCTACTTATAATGCGCATATAAATTTAGTACTCAATGAGTGGAGAGGACGAAAAACCGTGGAAAGTCGATTGCTGCAAATTAAAAAAAGTGATAGCAGTGATTAGATATTGAAAAATCTGCGGCTCTCTGGTATAATCCTGCTATATGTCAATAAAAGTAACTAGAAAAGACCAGGGTGAGGCTAACGAGAATATTATTCGTCGTTTTAATCGTAAGGTTTTACAGAGTGGAATTATGCCACTAGCAAAATCACAATTACGTTTCTCTAAGCCTATTTCCAAGAGAGAGCGTCGTCGTAAGGCAATTTTGCGTGAAATCCGCAAAGCAGAAAAAACCGAACGAATTAAACTTGGCTTAAAATAACTAAAAACCCTCGCAGATGAGGGTTTTTTGATGCTGGTTGGTGCTATACTTAAAATGATGAATATAATTTTTTTAGGCGGGCCGGGAAGCGGCAAAAGTACTTTAGGTAAAAGATTAGCGGAAGAGCTAGGCTGGGAATGGATTTCCGGTGGAGCGATTCTCAGGGAAAGTAAAGAGCCGTGGGTGCAAGAAAAATTGGCGACGGCACAATTATTTGATGATCATATGGTCTCGAATTTGATTTTTTCAAGATTAGAAACCGCGGAAAATGCAATTATTGATGGTTATCCGAGGACGGCGAATCAGGTGGAAATTTTATTGTCGCGGGGGATAAAAATTGACTACATGATTGAAGTGGATGTGCCAAAAACAGAGGTGGAAAAGCGCATCGCTTTAAGAGGACGTGAACAAGATTCGCCGGAAATTTTTGAGGAACGCTGGAAAATTTACCAAGATAACAGAGGAAAAATTATCGCACCACTACTCGGAAGCGGAGTAGGTTTTTTGGTGCTTGATGGAGTGGGAACACCGGAAGAAGTCTATGAGAGGGCACTCTCAATGATGAAAAACGAAGTAATAAGGAAATAAAGAGAGGCACGCAAGAATGATTATGGTTTACGGTCCGGCGGGGGCGGGAAAATCGACGCAGGGGAGAATGTTGGCGGCGGAACTGGGGCGAACTTGGCTTTCGGCTGGGCAATTAATCCGTGATTCGAAGCGTTTTGAAGAATATACGCAGACGGGGGCGATGATTCCAGAAGAACTTTTGGTGGCGCTTTTGACAGAGAATATGTACAAGGAGCTTAACTCTGGGAAAAATGTGGTATTCGATGGTCAACCGGGAAGTATCCAGCAGGTAGACATGTTGGAAAAAACCGGAATTTTTCAAGAGGTAGAGTTCGTGGTGGATATCCGAGTGGATGAGGAGGAACTCTATCATAGATTGAGTTTAAGAGGTCGGGAAGATGATAATCTGGCG
>CALKRO010000148.1 GCA_937990205.1 uncultured Candidatus Saccharibacteria bacterium
GTTATCTGAACGGCGACCGCGACAATTTATTGAAAGAAATTGAGCGCGACATGCACCGCCACGCCTCGCTTGGTGAGTTCGAAATGGCGGCTAAACTGCGTGATGAATATTTTGGTTTGAAGGGCTTAAAACGAAAAATTATTTTTTCCGATAAGGAATTTCTCGATCTATCCTCTGATCAGGCGCTGCTGCAACTTCAAAAGCTCCTCAATCTCGGATCGGTTCCTCGTCGCATTGAGGGCTATGACATTTCGCATATTTCAGGTTCCGATACCGTGGCTAGTATGGTAGTTTTCAAAAATGGCGTGGCTAGTCGTGCGGATTACCGTAAATTTAAGATTCGTAGTAGTAAGAATGACGATACCGCCAGTATGCGTGAAGTGGTGACGCGTCGTCTCAAACATCAGGAATGGGAATATCCTGATTTGATTATCTTGGATGGCTCTGATTTGCAACTTCGGGCAGTTTTACCCCTGTTGATTGAGGCTAAAATTCCCGCCATCGGCCGCAATAAATCTGGTGACCATACCAGAAATGCCGATGTTAATTTGATTATCCCACACTCACACCAGGGGATTCTGAGTTTTTCCAGTCAAGTTTTCTCTAATGAATCGCATCTCGCCAAACTTATCGCACGCATCGACGAAGAGGCGCATCGTTTTGCCATTACTTTTCATCGTCAGCTGCGCAATAAGCGCATGTTTAAATAAAATCGCGTCAAATCGTGCTACAATAGGCTTATGATAAAAAAGCAAATTAAGTTTTTCATCCTACGTTGGATTGTTTCCTCATTCTTGATGTGGGTTTGTGTCAAACTTTTTGGTCGCGTCGATCAAGGAGTTGATACTTTCGGAGTCTTCGTCACTGCTGGCCTCGTACTTTCTGTGGTTCAAACCATCGTGAAGCCAATTTTAACTATCTTCGCTCTACCTCTGATTTTGCTCACTATGGGGATTTTTAACCTGGTGCTCAACATTGCAATGTTGTGGTTGGTCGTACATCTGGTCCCTCATATTTCTATCTCTGGTATCCAGCTAGTCTGGTCATGGTTGCTCATGAGTGTCCTGACAAGTCTTGTTAATTTCGTCATTCCAGACTATAATTAAATTATGAATATTGGAAGTATCCTCGAAAGTGTAAGTCTTATCTCGGCCGTTCTCGCCATGCTCCTTATTTTATTGCAACAACGCGGCGCCTCTCTCGGTGCAGGTTTTGGTGCAAGTGGTGAATTGTACACCACCCGTCGAGGCCTCGAAAAATCCCTCTTTA
>CALKRO010000149.1 GCA_937990205.1 uncultured Candidatus Saccharibacteria bacterium
ATTACTGAGAAAACTACTTGAGGGAAGGATAAAATAAACAAAACCATAAAAGGCCTTAGTTTAAATTCACGTTTATTAAGTTTTCTTAAAATTAGATAAAATAGGACAACACAGGAAGCCCCAATTAATGCTTGATAGGTAACGACCGCATTTAATTCACCAAAGATTTTCTTAAGTACTAACACAAAAGGCTGTGTTAAAAGTACAAATAGTGGATGGACTTTAGTTCGATAATGATTAGCCTCAAAGCTTGTCATATCGTCATACACACGTGTTGTATCTGCGTTAAAGAAAACCCCGTTACTAACTGAATGATTGGAAAAAATATTAACTATAAATAATAAAGATAAATTAAAAATAAAAGCTATAAAGAATACTTTTAGAATATTTTTTATATCCTGATCTCTAGATTTTAATAAATCTATTATTTTTTTTATTTTAGATTTCATTACTACGTACCTCCTACTTATTCTTAAAATCTTCTGCAACTGTATCTCTAAAAACCTCGTACGAATGATTTTTCTTGAGTAATTTTTGAGCATTTTTTACGTAAGTTTCTAATTTGGATTTATCTTTTTGAATATCTCTTAATTCTTTAATGTAACTATTTACATCCGTCGGATCATCAATTAGAATACCAGTCTTATTTTGAATAAATTCTTTAACCCCGCCGTCATTACTGGCTATAATTGGTAAGCCTGCAGCAGTTGCTTCTAAGATAATATTTGGAATACCGTCAGTTTCACTAGTATATAGTAATAAATCGTAGTTATTGGTTGGAATACTTGAGAATCCATCAAAATGTCCACGATAATTTATCGTTTCAATATCATCAAAATAGTTTGGATTAATTTCTTCTGAAAAATTCCCATAAACATCAATTTCAAATTTGGTACTTGGTAGTTTTTCACCAATTGCCTTCACTACGTTTGGTAGTTTGACGTAGGTAATTCTGCCAGCCCAGAGAATTTTTAACTTATTTTCCTTGTGGGTTACTGGTGTTTTACATTGATCGGTAATCGGCTGATAATGCACTTTAAATAATTCAGGATCTAAATAATGTTCCTTTCTGTATTCCTCAATTACGGTTTGGTTATCTGTAAATACTTTCTTTAAGACATCCCTTAGTAATAGAATATATGGATTCACATAAGACATTCGTCCTTGATGATTGCTACCCTCAATATAAACCGAAGCAAACACTGATGCGGTTAAATTAAAATTCTTTTTAAGCAGTAAAGTATGTCTTACAGCCCAGTTATAAGCAAACTCAGAATTGATAATATGAATATTTTTACAACTTAATTGGGTAATTAATCTAGAAAAGAGGTTATCTTGTTGATATCCAGATAATCCAATTGTTTCATTGCCAAAATCAATAAAGTCCACATATTCAGGCAATTTCTCCGCCCAAATATTATCAGCTGGAAGTGTGGAAATTACAGTAAAGTTCCAATCTGGATGGATATCTTTTAAAGTCTCAATCATATTAAATAATACTTTATCAGCACCACCCTTAATTACCCAAGGCACTACAAAAACAAAATCAGGTTTACTAAATTTTAGCTTCTGTACTATCTGAATGAATGTTTTGCCTACAATCACATGTCCAGCTGGGTTGTAGTGTGTAAGTTTTTCTAAAAGATACCAATGTGGATAAAGTTGAGTTTCGATATGGTTGATTTTTGTCCATTCTCGAATTAAGAAATCTGGAGTACGTTTATGGTTTAACTTTATTTCATGCTTATCCATAATTTTTAGAGTAAGCTTAGCTACTGGTGTAATAAAGAAATTCAAAAATTTATTATTACGGATTTTTTTGTATAGAGCATACCCCTTAGTCCTTACCGGAATACCAATTTTGGAAATATCATAATTTTCATATAATTTTTGGATATTTTTAATATCAAAAATATCCACATAAGGTATAACAAAATTATTTGAATTATTCGTTGAAAGCATCGAAGTGTTTGATCTTCGGTAAAAAAGCACAGTCTCTTTTGCTACGAGATGGACAATATTTGCGTACATAGTTTCAAGATTAAAAATATAATCTTCATAACCGTAGCCATTACCTAACTTACGATATGGAATTTTTAAAAATGTTTCGGTTTTAGCCATTACTACTGAGCCCCAACAGTTTTCACCAACCATAATTGGGATTTGCTCTGTTAGTTTTAAGGAGTTTTTCTGTATCATTAAAACATTCTTAATATCAAGACCAAAAGTTAAAACTGCTTCAGGATAAATCACGGCCTCTTGTTTGGAGTTTTGTAATGTTTCATAAGCAGTTATTAACCAATTATCGGAAACTAAATCATCCGCATCCAAAAAAGCAATACATTCACCATCGGCATTTTGAGATAAGAAATTACGTGATGAACCTAAATCACCGAAATGATTTTGGAAAATTCTAATTTTTTTATTCTTTTCGTATTGTTTGAAATAATTAATAGTTTCTTCGTCACCATTATCGATATGAACTAAAAATTCATAACTAATATTTTTTTCTTCAAGTTTCTTAGCTGCTGCAAATAGACTTAAAATTGTTTTATGCGCAATAATACCTTCATTATGCGCGGTCACCGCCACTGATAAATCAACTCTCTTCATATTAAGCCTTATTATAGCACAGTCTATCTAATGATATAATTAACTTATGGATAAAGCTTCTGAAGGTCAAAAATCAAAGCCTAGAATAATTTTGATTCGAAATACGAATCCAGAATTTTATGGCGGTGGAGAGACTTTTCAGTTAACTCTTTCGCAGATTTTAAATAAAAATAATTTTACACCTGTGATTTTTACTTCCTCCAGTAAACTCCTTAAGTCTAGTCAAGATCAAAAAATTTTAGCCCAAAATTCACCCTTTCTACGCTTCCAGAATTGGAGTGGATTAAGAAATTTTCTTCTACCACTCTATTTGTTGTGGCAAAAAAATCTTTCTTTTTGGTATCGAAAACAGTTTAAAAAATATCAACCAGCAGCCATTATTGTGCAGTCTCGTGACGATTTAATCGCCGCTACTTTAGCGGCTAAGAAGATGGGAATTCCAGTTTTTTGGTTAGACCACATGGATTTTCGTAGTTGGGTTCTGCAAAATGTCGACCAAAAATATAAAAATTATATTGGTAAAAAAATTCTCCGAATTGCCGAAAATATCGAAAAGATTATTTTTATTTCTGATTATGAACGAAGTTATTTTGAAGATTTAATTTCTCGCACCAAGATTAAGAAATTAAAAAATCTGATTACCATAAAAAATGGCGCCATTGATCGATATGCGGAATTTGAAGCAATAAAACCATCTCCACATTCTTTAATCTATCTTGGAAGACTAGAGGAATATAAGGGAATTAGGGAATTAATTGCTGGATTTTCAAAAGTCGCTGAAAAATTTCCTGAAGCTAAACTACATATTTATGGCACTGGTCCACTATCTGATTTTTGTCAAAAGCATTCTAGTTCTCAAATTATTTATCACGGTTTTACTGATGAACCATTAAAGAAAATTTCTGAAGCGGAAATCTTTATTCTCCCATCCTATATCGAAGGTCTTAGTCTTTCACTTATTGATGCCACGATGCTTGGTAAGCCTATCATTGCTACTAATATTGATGGTAATCCAGAAGTTGTCGAAGATCAAAAGAATGGCCTACTTATTCCAGCCAAGGATATAGACGCACTTGCCGAAGCTATAGAAAAATTATTATCAAATCCAAAATTGGTAAAAGAATTTAGTTATCAGTCACGACTAAAATATCTTTATGAATTCGATTATGAAAAAACCATTCACGAAAAACTCATCCCCCTACTTAATAAAAAGGTTAAATAAAATGAAAAACACCCCACTTATTTCCGTTATTGTTCCGGCTTACAATGTTGAAAAATATATTAAAGCTTGTCTGGATTCTATCATTGCGCAAACATATTTTAATTTTGAAGTTATTGTAATCAATGACGGCTCTACTGATCAGACTGAAAAGATATTAAATGAATATGAATCTAACCCTAAAATTCGAATCTTTTCTCAAGAAAATGGTGGACTTTCGGCTGCCCGAAATCAGGGTCTTAAACTAGCAAATGGTGAATTAGTTTGTTTTATTGATAGTGATGACTCGGTAAAATCGGATTATTTAGAAAAATTAGCGGCACCGTTTTTTGAAGATTCAGATGTAGATATTACGGTTTGTGGTTATCAAGAAAAATTCGAAAATACTGAAATCAATCACGTCTTGAAATCTCAGAAAATCACTGGTCGTAAAGCTACCAAAGACCTCTTAATTAAACAACAGGATTTTGATGTCCTAGCTTGGAATAAACTTTATCGAAAAAAGTTATATAGTGACAATCATATTGAATATCCGGTTGGACAAATTCACGAAGATAATCTTACGACCTATAAATTATTTTCTCATGCGCAAAAAGTTTTCTATATTTCCGATGTATTGTATATTTATCAGCGCACGCATTCAGAAATTACTAAAAATCTTTATTCCAAGGAAAAAACTCTGAAACGTCTTCAAGTTAAAGAGCAAATGGCAATTGAAGCCGGTCAATATCTGCAAGATCCAGATTTGAAGCGATCCGCAGAGGTGGCATTACTATTAGCTTATTTTGCTTTTTTGGATCACGCAATTAATCGACGTATTGAGAAATCTTATTATCAGGTATATTTGAAGAAGATTAAAAAACTTTCTAGCTCTCAATTTAAAAATCCTTTTCTCACCAAAAAACTTCGCTTTTATTTGAAATTAATTCATAGTCCTCGTGGTATCCTCTATCGAATTTTTCGAAAAATCACTCTGAGGGTTTATAATTAATAAAAAGGAGTCAACCCACATGAAAATTCTCGTTACTGGAGGTACTGGCTACATTGGTTCACATACTGTCGTAGAATTAATCAAGGCTGGTCACGAAGTTACAATTATCGATAATCTATTTAATAGTAAAATCGAAGTTTTAGATAAAATTGCCACTCTCACTGGCACCAAGCCAGAATTTCACAAGATTGATATTTTGGATCTTAAAGGCATGCGTGAACTTTTTCAGTCTCACGATTTTGAAGCTGTCATCCACTTCGCAGGGTTAAAGGCAGTCGCTGAATCTATCGAAAAACCCCTCGAATATTACGAAACCAACGTTCAGGGTACCGTCAATCTTTTGAAATGTATGGCCGAATTTAAGGTCAATAAAATCATCTTCAGTTCTTCCGCTACCGTTTACGGCGCGAAAAACTCCGGTAAACTTAGTGAAGATCTCACTACTGGTGTCGCCATTACTAACCCATACGGTGAAACTAAGCATGTAATCGAAAAAATCCTGGAAGCTGAAGCCGTGGCTCGCCCAGAAATGTCTGTGGTAATCTTGCGTTACTTCAATCCAGTTGGCGCTCACGAATCCGGTCTTCTTGGTGAAGATCCAAACGGTATTCCAAACAACCTCATGCCAATCGTTATGAAAGTCAGAAGTGGCGAAATTAAAGAGCTCGCTATTTATGGTAATGATTACGATACTCGCGACGGTACCTGTATTCGTGATTATATTCACGTCGTCGATCTCGCTCTCGGTCATTTGAAATCCATGCAAGCTTTCGAAAAGACTGGTACTTCCATCTATAATCTTGGTTCTGGTCGCGGCACTTCTGTGCTTGAAATCATGCACGCCTTTGAAGAAGCCAATCATGCCGCCTTGCCACACCGTTTTGCTGACCGTCGTCCAGGTGATCTTGCCGAAATCTTCGCTGATCCTTCTAAAGCTAAGAGGGAATTGAATTGGGAAACTACGCACACTATTGAGGATGCGATGCGCGATACGATTAATTTCCTCGATTCTGCCAAATAAAGGAGTCTTATGAAAAAATCATCCTTGCCGGTTTTTGGTGTGGGGCCGATTTATGTAATTACTTGTAGTTTAATTACGGTACTGGCTTTTCACTTAAAACGGCAGGGATTTTTTCAGGCTGGTGAAATTTTATATCTCGATCTATTCTTTCTCCTCCTCGGTACTGTATTAATTTTGACAGGTATCTTTTTCTGGATTTATGCCGTATTAATTCAAAATATCGCCCACGAAATTCAATCTGGTAAACTCGTCACCACTGGAATTTATTCCGTCACACGTCACCCGATTTACACGGCTTTTTTCTTTATTTTTAGTGGAATTTTAATTACCGCTCATAATTTATTTATGCTCGGATTTATTCTTTTCTTTTATTTATATCTCGTAGTTTTTATGCAAATTACGGAAGAAAAATGGTTGGCTAGAAAATTTGGTCAAGAATATTTAGAATACGCCAAACGCACTCCACGCATTCTTCCCAAAATTAAATTTAAATAAACTTATTTGCGAATTTTTGCCGCCAGACTTGCCAGTGGAAGTATTAACGGATTTAGGTACTTCCATTTTTTTGTCAGCGGCATCGCACTTCGTGCCACCGCCAAAGCATGAGAAATCTTAAAACGCAGGTATAATTTTCTTAGCCATTTCCGTTTCAGCTTTTTGATTTCTGCTGAATCCTTTTTATCTTCCGCCCATTTTGTAATATT
The DNA here is from genome assembly GCA_937990205.1 of uncultured Candidatus Saccharibacteria bacterium. Taxonomy (GTDB): domain Bacteria; phylum Patescibacteriota; class Saccharimonadia; order Saccharimonadales; family Saccharimonadaceae; genus Nanosyncoccus. The sequence goes on from CALKRO010000149.1 coordinate 6,549, forward strand.
TTGGAAAGATTTCTGCCAGTTGCTAAATTTCATTGATGAACTCGCTACGGTGCTAGTTTCGGTACCATAGTTATAAATATAATTGGCTTTTAGAACCATACCGATACGATTAAAGCCAGCTTCTTCCGCCGCCTTCAAATATCGTAAAACAAACATCGTATCTTCTGCAAAATCCCAACCCACCGGAAATTCTACTTTTGCTTTTTTAATCACCGAAAGTCGGAACATCTTATTAATCGCCGCGTACATCCTGCCGTCACTCGCCAGTAAACTTAAGATATAAGCGCGAAAATTCACTTCTTCCAGTCCCGTCCAAATTTCATTAGTAAAGAAATTTTTTTCCGTCTGCATTCTCAAACGACGATAAACATAACCACAGACCGAAAGCGCATTTCTCGGATCTTTTTCTAGGCTTTTAAATAAATCTTCAATATGGGTTTTCTTCACTTCATCATCCGAATCGATAAAAGTGACATATTTTCCTGAAGCTTTTTTTAGTCCTAAATTTCTCGCCCCCGCCGCCCCTTGATTTTTTTGGCGCAGAATCGTCATGTTCAGGTTTTTATTTTTTAGTTTACTCTGCCTGATAAATTCTGTAACCAAATCAAAACTACCGTCTTTCGACCCGTCGTCCACGCAAATGATTTCTAAATTTTCATAACTTTGTTTAGTCAGTTTATCCAACAATTTAACTACCGAGTCGCCCGTATTATAGATTGGAATAATTACAGAAATTAATGGTTTCATTTGTTTTGATTATAACATGCACCCTTGTCAAAACTCGCATATGATATAATTTATTTATGAATATTCCAAAAATTTGGAGCCGTAAAAATAGCATTCTTCTGAAGGAATTAGTCAAGACCGACTTTAAAATTCGCTATCAAGGTTCCGTCCTCGGTTATCTTTGGGCTGTCCTTCGTCCAATGCTTCTATTTGCTATTTTATATACCGTTTTTGCTAAAATTTTGAAAATGGGTGGCGATATTCCACACTATTCGGTCTATCTGATGACCGGTACGGTTTTCTGGAGTTTCTTTTCGGAATGTACTAGTCAAGGTATTCAGGCCATCGTCGGCCGGAGTGACCTACTTCGCAAAATTAGTTTTCCGAAATGGATTATTGTCGTTTCGTCTACCATCACTGCCTTAATTAATTTTTTAATTAATTTTTTTTT
>CALKRO010000150.1 GCA_937990205.1 uncultured Candidatus Saccharibacteria bacterium
CCTCATCTACGTCAATTACAATTCGGTTCGTTACACTTATAAAGTGACGAAGAAACAAACCGTTGAACCAACTGATGTGGCCGCATTAGTTTACCCGACTAGTAAACCGATTCTCACCCTCATCACCTGTACGCCACTCGGATCCGACCGTTACCGTTTACTAGTGACCGCCGAACAAGTTAGCCCGGCCTACGAAGAAAAAGCCGTTTCCACTCCAACTAACACTGATTCTACCACTGCTTTACCAGGGAATAATACCTCTTCCGAATTGCCAGCCAACGAAAAGCCATTCTTTCAAAAAATCTGGGGCTTCCTCACTAATAATCATTAGAGACTAACCAAAAAATAGATCCCCTCGGGTCTATTTTTAGCATCAGCATTATATTTAATTAAACCCAAAGAGCCCACCCATTTCATAAAAAATAGACCTGACTCCAGGTCTATTTTTACTTAATCTTAGAACAGCTTATCGCGTTTAATTTGCAAGCCACTATCATTCGTCCCCACATAGTAGAGATAACGGTTATTATGATTAATCACCGCGTCGAATCCGTCAGCCACCTTTTCCAGAATCGTACGCTGATTGTCGTGGTCAAAATCATAAACTTGCATCTTGCCATCCACCACATCAAACATCAGATAATAATCTAATTGTCTGATCGTATTATTCTGGTGCTCGAATTGCAAAAGCTCCATCAGCTCCAAATTTACCAACATCACCTTATTGCCACTCACCCCCATGAAGAATTCACCATTTGCGGAAGTATAAAATTCTGACGGCGACGCCTCCAAAGTTTTTTCCAAAGCCAAATTCAAGTTAGTATTTTCACTATCATGATTTGGATAATCATCCGTATTGTAAATCCGGAGATCTTGCCCGATTACCGTATTGAGATATTTTTCGCCATAAAATTCGGTTAGGTTCACGAAAATCTGATTTAACCCCACCGATTCATCAACTTCGTCAATCTTAATTTCGCCCGTATCCCTCAATTTAAAAATACTGATTACAAACTTTTTATCTGCATTTAATTTCTTCACAAAGGCAAGTTCTGAACCATACATCGAAAACTTCGCCACATCTGTCACTATAGTCTCGTAGATAATTTTTTCATTCAAATTCACTTCTCGAATTTTCCCGTCGATCAGCATCATCAAACGCGTGGCTTGTCCATCCGAAATTTGCACTTCCGAAATCACGTAACCATTCTTCGCCTTTTCAGCTTTAGTAAAAGCTTCAGCTTCTTTAGCTTCAAGTCTCTTTTCTTGGACTATTTTTTCAATATCTTTATCCGTATAACCGCTGATTACTTTAGTTAAATTCACGCTCTTCGCGGCTTCTTTAAAATTCAACAACAACCACTCTGAGGCCTCGCCCGAAACTAGATTCACCACCGCTTTTTCACTATTTTCATTCCAAATAATTTTCTTCAAGCTACCAGTAAATTTCCCGTTCGACACAAAACTCGTATAGTTTGTCACATCAAATTCTGAAGTAGTAGTATCGCCTTCCAAATTCGTCACGTACTTAAACTTCGGTGATTCCTTTAGACCATAGAGAATTGCCCGGTGATTCGTCGCCGTTTCAAAAAAACTCAAATCTTTTTCCGTTGCCAAGGTTTCCGTCTCACGCGATTGTTTAAATAAACGTGGATATTTCAAGCGTAAAAGCTTGCCGGCGGTAATCGAAATTTTCTTACTCCAAGTATCATAGCCATCTTTTTTCAAAACAATTTCATGTTCACCAGCCGAGAGTAATTTTGAAATATTAGTTTCCGCAATTTCGCGGCCATCCGCCACCACTTTGGCGCCTGTAGGCAAAGATTCCGCCTGCACCATGCCGTATTGTTCAAACTCTAGTTTACGATTTAATCGCCAACCTTTTACTACCGCCACTAAAATAAATACCATGAAAATCACGGCAAAAAATGAAATTACATCTACTATAACTACGCGAATTAATTGATTTCGCTTTTCTTTATCAAAGTCCATATTGTCAACATTATAACACACCAACCTCTATAAAAAATCAAACATAATCACTATTGATTTGCATAAGTATTATTATTATAATTAAACAAAAATAAGCGAGGAAAAATGGAAAGAAATTTAACGAACCAGCGCGTTCAGAGTCGTGCCACTCATATTACTGTCAGAAACTCTGGCACTCTTAATCGCCACTTCGTTAAAGCCCCTCGCAAAATTGTCTTTTCTGATGATTTTTCTGCTGTCTCAGATATTCGTACTTCAGCCCCAGCCTCATATGCCACACCAGCCCCTACTGCCACCACGAAAAAAATGACCATTTCTTTTGATTCACTTCGCGAATCACTCAAAAATAATGCAACCATGCGCCCTACTTCTAACGCTCAAGCTACTTCTGCCCCGAAATCTCGCCCGGCCACTTCTCGCATCCAAATTTCTGCTCCGTTAGATATTTCTGCACCCGCCCCAGTCACTACACCACTTAATTTCTCTACACCAGCTCCGGTTTCTAACGCACTCAATCTCTCTAAACCCACCCCAGTTGCCAAGCCTACCCCTATTTCCATTCCAGGTCCGCTCAATATCTCAGAACCAACATCCACCCCGATAAGCTTTACGTCCCCAAAGGCACCGGTTACGTCTGCTCCATTCACTGCACCAGTTACTCAAGTTGCGCCAGCCATCCCGGCAGCTCAACCAACCCCAGCTCGCCCAGTGCGCGCTACTGCTAAGTCTCGTTCCACGGTTGCACCTCTGCAATCTCTTGCCGAACGTCGCCGCGAAGCTGATACGATTTCACATTTCTCCGCCAAAAAACTTACTAATAAATCCCGCCAAAATTCCAAGGCCCTAATGTCTGCCATGAAAGAGGAGACTAAGCCAAAATCTGCTCCAATCATGGTTAAAAAACCAAAAGTTTCTAAGAAACATCTCATCTTTGCTGTCGCCAGCTCGATTTGTTGCATGGGCGTACTCTATGCCACTCTCAAATTCAGCATGCCAGATATTAGCGCCAAGGTCGCTGCCGCTCAAAATGGCGCTTCTTATCCATCTTTTGTGCCACGTGATTTTACCGCCCGTAGCGCTTCTTTCCATAAAAATACTTTCTCTCTTGAATTTGTCGGACCAGACAAAACTCGCTTTACCCTTGATCAAGAAAAACTTCCTTGGGACAGCAACGCTTTATTAAATAACTACGTCAAACCAACCTGGGGCGAACAGTACGACACCATTCGTGAACAGGGTCTCACCATCTACATGTACCAATCCAACGCCGCTTGGGTGAATGGCGGAACTGTCTATAAACTTAATACTACCTCTGGAAGTCTCAGTAAAAAACAACTTAAAAACATTATCACTTCACTCTAAATCACATTAAACACTTCAAAACTTCGAAAAACTCAATTCCTCAGAATCTCAGCTAACCACGCTGGGATTTTTCTTCTCTTGATGGTAGTGATATAATTAGGCCATTATGAATAAGGAAATAAGAACTCGTTTTGCACCCAGCCCTACTGGCTACATTCACATCGGCAATGTCCGTAGTGCTATCTATCCATATTTAATCGCTAGACAAAATCATGGTCAGTTCATCTTACGCATTGAAGATACCGACCAAAGTCGCTTCGTGGAAGGTGCCGCCGAACTAGTTTTTGATACCCTTAAATGGCTCGGACTAAACTGGGACGAAGGTCCAATGGTGGGCGGTCCAGACGAGCCTTATTATCAAACCGAACGCAAGGATATTTATCTCGCTTGGGCTAAAAAACTTCTTGAAAAAGGTCTAGCCTATGCGGACGATACTCCTTCCGAAAAAATTGAAGAATATAAAAAAATCGACAACGAGCAAAAAATTCCTTATCTTTACCGTAATCATCGCCCAGCCAACCCACCAGAATGGCGTGAAGGGCTACCAATTCGTTTCAAAACCACACCAAAACACTACGAGTGGCACGACGAAGTCATGGGTGATATGCAAACCGGCCCAGAAGTGCTAGATGATATTATTTTGATCAAAAAAGACGGTCTTCCAACCTATAATTTTGCTCACATCGTCGACGACACCTTAATGAAGATTACCTACATCACCCGTGGTGTTGAGTATCTCTCTAGTACGCCGAATTATCTGGCCCTTTACGACGCCTTAGAGCTTCCTCGCCATCTTTTTGTTTCCATGCCACACATTCTCGCTCCTACTGGCAATAAAAAACTTGGTAAACGCGATGGCGCCAAATCCGTCACCGAATATCGTGACGATGGTTTTCTGCCAGAAGCTATGTTAAATTATCTCGCCTGTCTTGGTTGGAATGACGGCACTGAACAAGAAATTTATTCAATCGATGAAATGATTGAAAAATTCGAAATTTCCCGCATCCAAAACTCCGGCGCTCGTTTCGACGAGACTAAGATTCTCTGGATGAATGGTCAATGGATTCGCAAAATTGCCGACGAACAGGGAATTGATGCACTTTACGCCAAGACCTGCCTTACTTCTGGTTCCGAAGATTTCTCTCGCTATCAAGTTTTTAAGCCACTTAATTTTTGGCCAGAATCCGCCGACCAAGAAACTGACGAATACAAAAAATCCGTCCTCAGTATTATCTATGATCGTCTAAAAACCCTTTCCGATTTACGTACTATGACTACTTATTTCTTCGAAGAGCCAGACATTGATCTTGATTTAATTTATAATAATAAATTCCTCAAGAAACTTTCTGAAACTGAATATCGCGAATTATTGCACCTCACTATCGAGAAATTAACAGAGGTCGAAGAAAACAATTGGACCGATGACAATCTTCAAGCCAAGCTTAATGAGCTTCTCGCTGCTACTGGCAAAAAACCTGCTGAATATTTAAGCCTCATTCGCATTGCCGTCAGCTTTGCGCCATTTAGCCCAGCACTGCATCAAACTTTGCGTGTGCTTGGTAAAAACCGTACTCTAGCTCGTTTAAACCGTGTTCATACCGCAATCTCTCACGACTAAATCTATCAAAAATAAAAACCCGTTCACTCCAAAAATTTTAGTGAGCGGGTTTTTACTTGACACATTTTTAAGCTTAAAACCTCACCCCCTAATACATCTTTACAAGTCCACATACCTCTGACATAATAGTAGAAAAGGAGTCGATTATGGCAAAATTTTATCAAAACGCGGGGGAACCAAACAGTAAAATGAACTGGGTTTCCGAAAAAGATAATCCAGACACCACAAACGATTCCTGGGACTCTGGTGCCTTCCAAAAAGATTTGCCAGACCACTATCAAAATTACGAAGAAAATGATCCATCCGACGACGATTACCTCGAAGACGAAGGTGACGAAAATGACCTTGGCGACATGTCCGACGAAGAATTTCGTTTACGCAACCGCACTACTAGCTCCGACACCGACCCACATCTTTTTGATCCAATCGATGACTGTGAATGGAATGACGCTAGCTTCGACTGCGACTAATTAAGCTCTTGCGACTGTAACCAAAAAATGTTATTATTATTTCACGGTTCCGTCGTCTAGTGGTCCAGGACGTCTGGTTCTCATCCAGAAAATCGCGGGTTCGAACCCCGCCGGAATCACCATTTTGAGAAAAGGCGTTTATGTCTTTTTTTGTTTTATAATGAAATTATGCAAACACCGACACTTCATGGCGAATTCGTCTATAAAAATGTAGAATATCACACAGATTTTTATAGTTTAATCGGACAAAAAATCCCCAATTTACCTTGGTCACAAGTTTATATTATCGGTAATTTTCAAAATCTAGTCCCTATCGTAAAATATGCGCATGCTTCAGATAATCTTCCGGGTGGAGGAGTAAAATCTCATGAGTCTATTCTTCAAACTATTAATCGCGAAGCGAAAGAAGAATTAAATATGGCCGTCAAATCCTGGTTTCCGCTCGGCTATCAAAGGGTTTATGACGACCAGGGAAATGAAGGTTTTCAACTTCGCGTCTATGCCGAACTCGAAAAACTCGGTGAATTCACAAATGACCCAGACGGTTCCGTAATTGACTATGAATTAATCAATATTGAAGAGTTAAATAACCATATTCATTACGGTGAAATTGGGGATTTTCTAATAAATCAGACTAAGCATCTGTATAAATAATTTATTCAAACACTAAGATTTGCGCGTAAAGTAGCCCTGCACGCCCGGTCGATCCACCCGGAGCCAAGTTTTATCCGCCGAAGATGGATCGGCTAGATATGAACCATTACCACCGCGAAGCGTCTTACGATTTTTAAATATATATGAATAATCTGTTAATTCGGACGTATCAAAATCATTATTTACATATATTTTTTCTAGTTTATCATCAGGCGGAGCATATTGGCTAGTGTTTGTGGCGAATATAAAACCCATATCTGTCACCTGGGAGGTATCAAAGTGGGAAAGGTTAAGCGTGGTGAGACTAAACATGCCAGTAAACATAGAGCTCATATCCGTTACCTTGGAAGTATTAAAATTGGAAATATCCAATGAGATTAAATTAGTCATATCAGCAAACATAAAGCTCATATTTGTCACATTGGATGTGTCGAAATTAGAGATACTAAGTGAAGCGAGCTTAAACACGTCAGTAAACATACCTTCCATATCGGTCACCTTGGAGGTATTAAAATTTGAGATATTAAGGGTAGTAAGATTATTCATGTATGAAAACATATAGCTCATATTTGTCACATTGGAGGTGTCGAAACTAGAGAGGTTAAGAGTGGCAAGATTAGATATGTCAGAAAACATATAATACATATTCGTCACCTGGGAGGTATCAAAATTGGAGAGATCAAGATTAGTAAGACTATGCATACCAACAAACATAGAATCCATATTCGTTACCTTGGAAGTATTAAAATTAGAGAGATTAAGATTGATGAGACTAGGTATGTTACCAAACATACCTTCCATACTCGTCACTTGAGAAGTATCAAAATTGGAGAGATTAAGAGTGCTGAGATTAGACATGCCAGCAAACATACCTTCCATATTCGTTACCTTGGAGGTATCGAAGTTTGAGAGATTTATCTCTGAAATATTTTTTATTTTTTGTTCATCAGGTTTTGAATAGAACATCTGGCCGCTATATGCGTTCAAATAAACTTTTTCAGTTTCAGCATAATAATAAGCTGTTTTATCTGTCGGGTCTAACCAAAGTTTAATTTCATAATCAGATTCTTCATCGTCAACGGTAACGGTATTCATATAAACAACTGGTGGTATAGGGCTTTTTTTGAAGTGCTCGATTTTATTCGCAGAAGTTTCCAAGGCTTTTAATTTTGTATTAAAATCCGTTCCTTCAGTCATGATGGCGATACGATTATAATTATTGGTTAGAATTGAAAATATTAGCTTATTTGCATATCTGCCACTTTCAAGATTATCACTTAGTTTCATGCCAATTTTTAGACTATTCGTTTCATTACCGTTAGTCTTTCCGGCTGTCTGTATAACATTCATTGGGGAAGTGAGTTTTGGGATTGGTAAAAAATTAGCGCTAGTACCAATCCTAACACCCCAAGTATTATCAGAAAAGTCGCCCAGTAATCCAGCGGAAGAAATCGAATTAATCTTTGCACCATTCGTAGAGTCATTGTTCACTAACGCTGTTTCATTAGTCTCTGAATTCAAAATTGCCGTATAGCCAGTCTTGTTATTTGTATTTACCGTAAGATTTAAGGGAATTTCTGTGGTTTTATCTGTAGAATTAATCACTTGATTTCCATTAGTCTGGGGATTAGCTTGATCTATCGAGGCTGAGATAGTTGGCACATACAGAGCGAAAACCGAAGCGGAATTAAAATTAAAAATAAAAATTGACAAACAAAGTCCTAATAGAAAAGTAAAATTCCTTCGAAAATTTACCCACAAAAAATTATGAGAGAAAGTGATTTTTGGCATGCCTCTATTTTATCATAAGCAAAATCAAAAATCAGCAAAAAATCAGCAAAACTTAGCATTAAAATTACTTTCAAAAACTCTATTTCACCAAACAGCGCACCAGGGCACCGTCCTTCGGTCCTAATCAAAAAAACATCAGCATGGACTACTCTCTCAAAGCAATGTATTGCAACAATAAACTTTATATTTATATACTCGATTCAGCTTTTTCTTTACTATTTCCATTTTCGATGTTATAATATTACGCATGAAAAAGCTTCCAATTGTTGCCCTCATCGGCCAAACCAATGCTGGTAAATCCAGTCTATTAAATCGCATGGCACATAAAAATATTGCCATCGTTGCGCGTGAGGCTGGCACCACTCGTGATAGTGTGGTAGCAACTATTGACCAAGCTTTTACTCTTATCGATACTGCTGGTTTGAAAAATCCTGAAGATGATTTCGAAGCTTCCATCCAGGATCAAATCGAGGATGCCATTGACTCTGCGGATCTAATTTTACTCACTGTCGATTCTACCAAATACCCAGATTTCCGCGACAAAGATATTGCCCGCATGGCCCTTAAATCTCGCAAGCCAGTCCTTTTGGTGCTCAATAAATCAGACCTCAAAGAATCCCTACCTTTTGCCGAATATATCAAATTTGGTATAAAAGCAGACGAAACCTATCAAACTTCTGCCACTACCGGACAGGGAATTAAGGATCTCAAATCTCGTGTTTATCGCGAATTAAATTCTTACCCAAATACCAATGAGACTGCTTCGGATGAAAAAACAGAAACCGCCATTAAGGTCGCTCTCATCGGCCGCCCAAATGTTGGTAAATCCAGCCTCTTCAATCGCCTCGGCCAAAAACAACAAGCCATCACCAGCTCCAAGCAGGGAACCACGCGTGATATTAATCGACTCGAACTTAAATTCAAAGGCCAAACCATTGAATTTCTCGACACCGCCGGCCTTCGTAAACCAGGCAAACGCGAAGTTGGTATTGAAAAATTTTCTGCCATTCGCACTCTTTCCGCCATTGAAGAATCTGACATCTGTTTACTACTTGTCGATTCCACTGAGTCACATTCTAAGCTCGATCAATCTCTCGCTGGCCAAATTATTGAAGCTGGAAAAAGCGTCATTTTGGTCATCACCAAATCTGATCTTCTTGATAATTCTATCCCTGTAGTTTCTACAATTTCTGACAAATCTAAACCAACTGAACTTTCGCAAATCGATAATATTCTCGATAATCTTGAGCGCGATTTTAATTTCTTATCTTTCGCTCCAGTGATTATTACTAGCTCCGAAACTGGCAAAAATGTCACTAAACTATTTGAACTCATTACCGAAGTCGACCTGGCTCGCCACACCGAACTAAAAACTTCTGAGTTAAACAAAGTTCTAAACGAAGCCGTAATTTCTCACCCGCCAGCTGGTTTGAAAAATACCCATCCAAAACTCCAATACATTACTCAGACCGACACCTGCCCACCATGGTTTGTCATTCATGGTCGCGAAATGGAACTACTACACTGGTCTTACAAACGTTATCTCGAACGTTGCATTCGTGAAAAATTCCCATTCCTCGGCACTCCACTGAAGTTCTCCTTCCATAATGACCGCAAAAATGGACCACGCAAATCCATCAATCGCACTAAAGATTTACTTTAAATAAATATCTCATATATGAGATAATAACAAAAATGTCAAATCCTCACTCCAAGAACCTGGAAAGCCTTAAATATCAAAATCTTAAGGATCAAAACCTCAAAAATCCTGCGCCTACGAAAGCGCTTCGCATTGCTATTTTTACCGATGTTTTTCTCGGTATTCCTGGCGGAATTCCATCCTCAATTCGCGCTCAAAAAACCGCGTTAGAATCACTTGGCCACCAAGTTACCATTTTTTGTCCGGGCACTCAGCAAGATTTCAAAAATCCTTTATCCCAATTTGGTGCTGATTGCGATCCGAATATCATTCTTGTGCCTACCGCCAAGTTCCTAGTCAATGGCGCTCCTTTTTCCAAATGGACCAAAGAGGTCGTACACTTCATCGAGCAAAAATACCCCAACCTCACCGAATCCTTTGATCTTTTTCACATTCATTATGAGGCTACCACCAGTATGGCTGGTCTGATTTTGGCTAAAAAATATCACATTAAAGCCGTTCAAACCATGCATGGTCGCGAAGATATGGCCATCGCTATTAATGTACCGCACCCTTTTAAGACCCTAGCTGCTGCTGGGATTAATCTAATTCATTATACTACCCTAAAATCAATCTCGAAAAAATCCTCTAGGCCAGATTATCAAAATCCAGAGCTAAAAAAATCGCTCGGCCTCAATTATCTAAATCCAGAGCCAAAGAAATCACCAGACCTCAATTATCAGAACACCGAGATTAAAAACCTCGCCCCTACTATCGCTCGTCGTGAAATGTGGCAAATGATGACTCGCCAAGCCAATTTGGCCGACCAGGTAATTACCCCCTCCGCTCATTTTGCCAAAAAGCTTCAACTTTTTGGTGTCACCCGCCCAATTTCCGTCATTTCGAATGGTATTAATGACCAAGAAATTGCAGATTTCACCCCCCAAATCCGCACCTACCAAAATCACGAGCCTCTACGCATTCTCTGGTTTTCTCGCCTCTCTAAGGAAAAGCGTATTTTACCATTTCTAGAAGCACTCAAAATCACTCAGGAACTTGAACCAAATTTTCGCTTCGTCTTTACTATTATTGGCGATGGCAATCAGATGTCAAAAGTACGAAAATTTTGCAAAAAACACTTCGATGAAGCATCTATTAAGATTCTCGGCACCATCCCACACCACGAAATCCTCCAAAAATATACCAAAGACCAACATCTTTCCATTATTAATTCCTACCAGTTCGACACCCAAGGTCTTACCATTTTAGAAGCTGCCGCTTGCAATCTGCCGGTTATTTATGCCGATCCCGACATGTCCGAAATCGTACCAAATCACGGTGGCCTCTGCGCCAAATCACCAGCACCTCGCGCCATGGCAGAACTTTTACTCGAAATTTATCACCAACCAGAAATTATTCAAAAGCTCAGCCAAAATCTGGCCGCCAGCGAAAAGACTTATCTTCAATCTCATCAAATCGAAAAATTGCTCAAACTATATCGTCAATTATCTTAATACTTCATCTTAATCTATCCTCAAAAATACACATCCAGATTTCATCACTGCCCCCCCATTTTCTCTTGAATTTTTAGAAAAATATGTAATAATTAGCCTAATAGAGGACGCACCTCTATTCTTGGACCTCAAAAATCCAAGCCACACCCTACAGAAATACCTAAAACGTATTTCTTGTACCTTAAAAAGGAGATAGTTATGAGTGAAATTAAAAGTATACTCAGTGCTCAAACAAGTCTTAAGGAGAAGACCTCTGGAAGCATCTCAAGTGCAGAACCTGTGGCTTACATTTCCACTGAACCCAAGGAAAAATATTATGTTATCGATACTAATATCATTATTGATAACCCAGATATTATTCCCACCAAAAACGGATTTAAGAAATTAGCTATTAAAAATATCGACCTGAAAAACTCATGTATCGTTATACCTGACACTGTGCTCCATGAATTAAAAAGCTTCAGAAGCGAATCTTCTGAACGCAGCTTTATCGCCGGTAAGGTTTTAAGCCGTATCGACGAGCTCGTTCAATCGGTTCTAGCCGATGAATCTTCCAAACTTGGTCGCGATCCTAATCTTGAAATTGGTAATCAAATTGCCTTCAATAACTGCAGCCGTGCTTTCATGATTATTAAAAGCACCGAATCTGCCGTGGTTTCTTGGGATTTTGAACCAGTCAATATGGATGAGCAAATCTTCTTGCAGACTCTCGATCTATCCTGTTACTTAGTAAAGGCTAAACAGGCTAAGAACGAATTAGATGCTCTGAATAAAAAGATTCGTTTAGTGACCAACGATAAGGAAATGCGTGTCTGCGCTTTGGCACATAACATTAAATCCTTACCACTAGAAACCGATTCCAAGTTTAAGTTCACCGGCCGACGCAAATGTATCATTCCACCCGACCTCTATAGTCACTTCGTCCAAAAAGGTGGCTTCATCCCCTTAGAAGAATGGGAAGAACGTATGCCAGATGAGCCTACCTTGGCTCCTAACGAATTCATTGAATTCAGTTGCGAAGATAGCATCGATGACGAAATCTACGGGAAAAGTAAGGGTGAATTTTGGAATATCGGCCGCTTAGATGTTAGTGGAGATGAAGATAAAATCGTCCACCTTAATAACTACCTAAGCAGCAAACAGAAGCCCTTCCTGAAAGCCAAAACACCTGGTCAAGCCATGTATTTAGACTCTATCTATAATAAGAATATTGATATGATTCTAGTTTCTGGCTGTCCTGGTACCGGAAAAACTTTTATTGCCGCCATTGAAGGAATGAAGCAAGTTCAAAAAGGTGACTACAATATCGTTTCCGTTGTTGCTTCAGAAGTTCGTGGTGATGATGGCGTTGGTACTTTGCCAGGAGACTTGGAAGAAAAAATGTCTATCAAGTCTGCCAATATTATCAATGCATTGTTAATTTATCATGAAATTTACGATGACGACCCCTGCAATAATAGTACTCTAATCGATCAGCCGCATGAAGAAATCACGCATCAATCTTATATTCATGATAAAAATTGGATCTATGAAGATAATGACGAGTATACTATGATCGACAAAAAAGAGACTTTTACTTGCCGAACTAGCAAAAAGAGGAAACATGAAGAGAAGAATAAAAGTAAGAATAAGTATTCTGAAAAATCATCTAGCCCTCAACCTCGTGTCAAGCAGCAGCGTCTAGAAGACAAAGCTAATCTGTCCTATCAAAAATCCTTCCGCTCTATTCCGATTTTCTATATCAAAGGAAAGAGTTTTCAGAATGATTTTATTATTGTCGACGAAGCTCAAGATATGACCAATGAGCAGATGTTGTCTGCTATGACTCGTATCGGAGAAGGATCTAAAATGATCTTCACCGGCGACGAAAGTCAACCTCACCCTTATGCTAAAGGTGTCAACAAGCATCACAATGGCATTCTTTATGCGCGCCGAGCCTTAAAGGGTATTCCTCGCGCAGCTCAGATTTTTATGGATGAAAATGACATTGTCAGAAGCTCCATCATTGGACAGATCCTCGATAATTTGAAACCTCTTGGACTAGACTGGGAGAGCGACAATGATTATATTGAGGATTAATCTAGCTACGTAATGTTCATTTCATCAAAACTATTTCTTAATCTTTTCGAAGCCGTCACCACCCGTGGCGGCTTTTTCATAGTCCAAATATCTACATAATGGATTCTTTTATCCCTAAAACTTTGTAGCAGTTTTCTTGCCATAAAAATTCAACCAAAAGATTTGCTATAATATTTCCATGAAACTTATTGTCGGACTCGGAAACCCTGGAAATGAATACAACCTTACTCGCCATAACTTTGGCTTTTTGGCTCTCGATTTTTATTTTAAAACCCACGGGCTTGAGTTTGAAAAATCCGAAAAATTCCACGCCAAGTGGCAAAAATCCGGTCAAACTATCTTTATTGAACCTCAAACCTACTATAATGACGTCGGTTCTAGTATTCAGGAATTCATGAACTATTATAAAATTCCACTTTCTAACCTCCTGATTTTATGTGATGATTTTAATCTCGATTTTGGTACCCTGCGTTATCGCGAAAAGGGAACCGATGGTGGCAATAATGGCCTCAAATCTACTATCCGCGCGCTTTCTACCACTGATTTTAAGCGTCTCCGTCTCGGCACCGCCAATAACGATTTGCGCAAAAAGATGGGTGACGTCGATTTCGTCCTTGGCCGCTTCACGCCAGAAGAGCGCAAAAAACTCCCAGAAATCCTCACCGATATCGCAAAACGCATTGACGATTTTATCCAAGAATAACACCCCGATAATATCCTTAGTGGTGGAACCAGAACCACCCACCGTACCACTTCAAGAATTTATCTAGATTTATGACTTATTTTTCGTTGCCAGACTTTTCTGAATTCTACGCTGAATATTAAAGTTTATTTTCCAAAGCATGCGTCCGAACAACACACGTTCCTCTCTGGTAAACCCCTCAAAAATTTCACTGATAAACTTTTTCTGCTCCATTTCGATATAGCTCGCCACAAATCTCCCCTCCCCGAAAAAATCTAACTGCAAATATCGCCGATTTTGCGGATTTAGCGCCTTCTTGATAAATTCACGCTGTTCTAAATGATTAATTGCCCGGCATAGGCTAGTCTCACCAATCAGACTACACTCTAAAATTTCGTTCAGATTCCGTTCAATCTGATTATTCTTGAGATAGCTCATAATTTTTACTTCGGTCAAATTCAATTCAAAGCGTTTCGCCACCGCCATCGTATGTAAACGCCGCATCTTCTCCATCCGCGCAAAAATATTCATCGTATCAATCCAAGTAATCGTCTTCGGTAATTGAAATTTTTCTACACACATAACATCCACTCATTATTACCCAACGGTTTCACTAACCCTTTCATCTGAAGATTAAAAATTGTCACACTAAAATCTGAGACCGAAAAATCCTTCTTCTGTCGCATCTGTGCCAGAATTTCTTCTCCCATTTTCGTCCCTCCAAGCATCGCTGAAACCATCAAGGCCTCATTCTCTGTATTGCACATTTCCTTAATCTGTTTTAAACCCTCCTTCGGCTTACGAATTTTTAGCCCTAACTCATCCAATAATTCGTCCACCTCAGTAAAAGCTACCGCACCACGCCCCAATAATCGATTACAACCCAGGGAATTACTACGACTTACATCTCCCGGTACCGCATAAACAATCACGCCCTGCTCCATGGCATGATGCGCCGTATTTAGTGAGCCAGATTTTACGCCACCTTCGACTACCACTACTAAATCGGCCAACCCCGCAATCAATCGATTACGTTTTAGAAAAGCCGCACGCATCCCTAACTGGCTATTCAACATACGTGACAACTTCTCGTCTTTTGCCAAAATTTCTTGTGGCGGATATTCCGATAGCACCATACCACCATGGTCCACAATCTCCCGCGCCAAACCAGTATGCCGAGCTGGGTAAATCTTGTCGATTGGCGTCCCTAACACCGCCACCGTCAAACCACCGGCATCTAACGCCGCCCGATGCGCAATCGAATCAATTCCGTAAGCCAACCCGCTCACGATCACCACCCCACGCCTCGCTAGTTCATAAGCAATCTTATATGCCCATTCTTCACCGTATTTAGTGTATTTTCTGGAACCCACCACCGCTACGGTCTTCGGTCGCACATAAGCCGACCTCGAGACTTTTTCTGAAATATTTTTCTTCCCCTTAATCTCAAAATCTACCATCTCACCAGGCGATTTTCCATAATAATACAATATTTTAGGCTTAAGCGCAATGAATTCTAATTTACGCAAAAACCCATCTTCTAGAGGGGAAATAGATTTGACTTGCACAAAAACCTCCAATTTTGTACTTGATTTTAATATTTTTTACATTTTATGTATTGACTATTTTTATTTATAATGCTATAATACGAGTCAGTTAGGGGTTGGAGCCAGAAAAAGGCACGATCTCTAAACCGCACCTAAATAAATCATAATTTCTGTTACTAATATAACAGAAGTTGCGTGTTCTTAAAAGACTTTCGGCTTACAATTTTTCTTTTATCGGTTGTAAGTATAAGTATTACCTCCACTTGAAAGTCAATTTTTAAGAACATAGCAACCCCTATAACCGGCGGGCCCCAATAGAGTGAGGTGGGTCACGCTCCGGGGCTCTCCCGGAATCAATAGAGATGCGTTGTAGGGTCTAATAACCCCAAGTGATGCCCACCCTTACTTGGGGTTTTTTGATGCTTAAATTTTTAAGATCTAAGTTAAAACTCACCAGAATCCAATCAGAAATCAACCAGAAAATCAAAAACCAAAAAAAGACCACCTAAAAA
Source organism: uncultured Candidatus Saccharibacteria bacterium (assembly GCA_937990205.1). Lineage (GTDB taxonomy): Bacteria > Patescibacteriota > Saccharimonadia > Saccharimonadales > Saccharimonadaceae > Nanosyncoccus. Next base: position 15,861 of record CALKRO010000150.1, read on the forward strand.
AGGCGGTCCCTAAAGCATCTCCACGCAGTTTTTAAAACAAGATTCTTTAATAATCCCTTCGACCCCTGAAGCCCGTCGACCGCAGGGAATCGAAAAGAAAGTGTTATTGGTTCGCAACTGCTGTAAAGAGCAATGTATTCGAATAAGCACCTACTGGGATAGAGGTAGTGGCACTTGCACCGACCGTAATCGTCTTAGCACTACCAGAGGTAGCTGCCGAAGTAGTTTTAGCAAAAATCGTCGAAGCATCCACAGTACCAGTTTGTTTCACTGGGTTAAAAGTGGTGCCATCAGCAGACCAGCCCCAGCCCGTACCAGAAATCGTCGAATTTGACTGACTGATTGAAGGGATTTTGTCGGCTACACCAGAGGCAGCTGGTTGAGACAAATCCGTATCCGTCGTCTTGGAAGTGACATAGGTAGTGTAGCCCTTACCATTATTGGTAGAGACATTCACCGTGCCAGTTCCCGTATTAAACGCACCGGTAGGAGTAGGCGTAATATTAATATCAATTGAGCTTGGCGTAGTAATTGAAATCACAGGATCAATCACAACGCTAATTGTTGTTGAGGCAGATTGTTGCACTGCCGATACTGGTGTTGGCAAATCAAACAGCATTGGTGATAACGCCGCACCAGATAAAACCATTAATGTTGTCGCAATTTTAATTTTTTTATGGTTTTTATTTTTTATTCTCACAGTATATTTCCTTTCTATACTGCCAGAAAACCTTCACACACCTAAACTTTAACATAAACATTTTGACTTAACAAGTCCTTTTTCCAAGATTTTTTGGCTTTTTTGCAAATTTTTCTAAAATTCATCTCTAATTTATCCCTATAAAAATTCGCCCAATTAAAAATCCGAAAAATTTTTTCTAGTTGACAAGCGTGATAATATATAAGTATATGTCTAAAAATCTCCTCATCGTCGAGTCTCCTGCCAAAGCCAAGACTATTGAAAAATATCTCGGTAATGATTTTAAGGTTCTAGCCTCGGTTGGCCATATTCGTAAAGATACCAAAGTTGATGTGCACGATAATTTCGCTGTAACCTACGAAATTGACCCAGACCATAAAAAAGTCATCGCTGAACTTAAAAAGGCTAGTAAAGATGCCGACACAATTTGGCTTGCAACCGACGAAGACCGCGAAGGAGAATCGATTTCTTGGCATCTCTTAGAGGTTCTGAAATTACCGAAAACCACCCATCGTATTACTTTTCACGAAATCACCAAACCAGCTCTCCAAGAAGCCATCAAAAATCCCCGCACTGTCGATATGAATATGGTTTCCAGCCAACAGGCCCGCCAAACCCTCGACATGCTGGTAGGTTACGACCTCTCTGGCGTCGTGCGTACCAAAGTGCCAGGGGCTAAATCCGCTGGTCGCGTCCAGTCCCCAGCTCTCCGCCTCATCGTCGAGCGCGAACAGGAAATTGAACGTTTTAACGCCAAATCCAGCTTTAAAGTCACCGGCAAGTTCAGCGACCAAGCTGCCAATATTTCCGATCTCGATTCCTCTGAAATTTTTGAAGCTAATCTCGATAAAACTACTTTCGCTACCGAAGAAGAAGCTAAGTTTTTTCTCGAACAGTTCAAAAATGCTAATTTTAAAGTACAAAATCTAGAAAAAACTGAAGCTAAAAAAGCCAACCCAGTACCGCTCACTACCGCTGCGCTCCAAATTGAAGCCAATAGCCGTCTCGGTTTTAGCTCTAAGACTACCATGTCCGCCGCTCAGGGCCTCTATCAGTCCGGCCACATTACTTATCACCGTACCGACTCCCTCAATCTCTCAAATCAGGCTCTCGCCGAGATTGCTAATCTCATTAAGGCCGAATTTGGGGAAAATTATCTCGAAGTTCGTCGTTTCCATACCAAAAATGCCAGCGCCCAAGAGGCTCACGAATCTATTCGTCCAACCCATATCGACGTGGCAGTGGCCGGCAAAAACGAATACGAAAAGAAATTATATCAATTAATCCGAAGTCGCACCTTAGCTTCCCAGATGAAGAATGCCGTGGTAGCTAAAACTAGTCTCTATCTCGAGGCCGACACTGTGCCAAACGAGCTATTTAAAGCTACTGGGGAAATGGTGATTTTCGACGGCTTCCTAAAAGTCTACGGTAAAAGTAAAGACACTACTTTGCCAAATCTCCAGATTGGTGACCCCGTAAAGCGTCACATTTTACTCGCTAAGCAAACTTTTTCCAAGCCACCCGCCCGCTACACTGAAGGCTCACTAGTCAAAAAACTCGAAGAGCTCGGTATCGGTCGCCCAAGCACTTATGCCTCCATTATCAACGCTATTCAGATAAGAAATTATGTGGTTAAGGGCGAATCCGAAGGTGAGCCACGCGATATTTTGCAACTCACTCTCGATGAGTCGAATCAAATTTCTGAACAAACCATTTCAGAAAAAACTGGTTCCACTAAGGGCAAATTAATGCCAACCCCAGTCGGTGAATTAGTCTCAAATTTCCTCTGCGAAAATTTCAAAGACATCGTCGACTACGATTTTACCGCCGGCATCGAAGAAAAGCTTGACCTTATCGCTGAGAAAAAGCTCACTCGCTTAAAGATGCTCCGTGATTTTTATGGCCCATTCTCTGAAGCTATTGGCGCCTCTGCCATGGCCAACCGCTATAATTCAGCCACTGAACTCGGCACTGACCCGAAGACTGGCAAAAAAATCTATGCCAAAATCGGTAAAAATGGCGGTTTCTTGCAGCTCGGTGAAAATGAAAAGGAAAGTGGCGAAAAACCAATCTTCATTCCTCTACCAAAAGGTAAAACCGTCAAAACCATTACGCTAGAACAGGCGCTCAAG
>CALKRO010000151.1 GCA_937990205.1 uncultured Candidatus Saccharibacteria bacterium
TCCCGATAATTCTATCGTGGTGATGAATGCCATGAGTAACTTTAATGGTGCGAAACTCAACCTCAAAGAAGTGGCTGAATATGTCCACTCGAGGAACGGTTTTATTATTGTCGATGCCGCTCAGGTAATGGCACATAATTCTGAACTTCTCCATGATATTGAGCCGGATGCGATCTGTTTTTCTGCCCATAAAATGTATAGCACCTCTCTCGGTGTTATCGTGATGAAAAAATCTTTTGCTAAGTTTTTTGATACAACCTTTATTGGTGGCGGTATGGTGGATGATGTGAAAAAATCTTCCTATCTTCTTTCTGCCGATAATCCTGATCACTTGCACACTAAATTTGAGCCGGGCCTCCAGGCTTGGGGTGAAATCATCGCTCTGGGCGCTAGTCTCGATTGGCTGAATTTTTTGGAAAAATCCGACCATGAACGTTTAGAAAAAAATATTAATCTGCTCTATGATTTTTTGAAAAATCATCCGAAAATTCATCTTTTGAATCAAAACCCAGCTTCCACCATGTCTTTTTATGTCGAAGGTTTAGATTCGCATCTTCTTGGCGAGTCGTTATCTGACCAGGGAATTATGGTGCGTACAGGCTATTTCTGTGTTCATTACTATCTTTCCGAAATTAAAAAGTATCCACCTCTCCTTCGTATCTCTCTTGGTTTTCATAATTCCACTGCCGATGTCGCGCATTTAATTAAGGTATTATCAAAAATTTAATAAAGGAAAAACATGGTTTGTATAGCAGCATTTATTATCTTAGCGCTTCTGTCGGTTTTCGTCGGCTTTCTTAGTCTCTTCAATAAGGCCCTTGGAAAAAAATATTGGGCCACTTTTAAGAAAGCTTGGCACTGTGTTTTTAAGAAGGTACGTTTGCAAAAATGTGACACCAATTTTAAGGATGAAGTTAAAAATAGTCTTCTAAAGAAGGTAGTTTTGAAAAATCCTAAACTCGTAAAACCCCTCAGTGCTTTGATTGAAATTGTTTCCGTGGTGATTGTTTTTGTTACGGTTTGGTCCATTGTGATTGCGATTAAATCGCTTCTTGCTCTTTGGGTTTTTGGTACCTGTAATGTCTCAATGCCAAGCCAATGTGGTCTCGGTGCAGAAGTTTGTAGTATTGATCAAGCCGAGCCAACTGATCCAATCGGTAAAATCGGCCGTAGGTTTGCTGAATGGGGTGAAATTTTTACCGCCATTCCGGATCATCTCAAAACTTGGGATGCCAAAGATTATATCACCAATGTTTCTATTCCTATGATTACTATGGAAGAGGATAAGAAACTTGCCGATTATGCGGATTCTTTTGATTCAATCATTAATTATTATCGTGACGGCAGTATTACTGGCGAGCCAATTGCGGTCAATGTGTTTGATCCAGGTTGTGTGGTTTGCGCTAAATCCTACCAAGCTCAAAATAAATCTGGCTTCTTTACTAAACATTTTACCCTCGCCAATATTTACGCTATTCCGAATGGTGATAAATATAAATTTGAAAATTCTGGTTTCATCCGTGATTATCTCTATGCTACCGTACTTCGTATCAAGGAGCGTATTAAGAATCTCTCTAATGATGAAATTAAAAACAATTCCGAGTTGATGGCCCTGATTATGGCTCCAAATTTCTTGATCAATGAAATTTATAGCGGGGAAGAATCTGGTGTACCAAATTACCAAGCCTTTAATTACAAATATGAAACCGATCAGCTAACTTTTATGCTCGGTCAGCACTATAGTTTTTATAATGTTAGCGACGCTGAAGTTCGTATTATTAGTCAGGCTGTCGATAAACATCAAAACCAAAATATTCCTTACATTAAAATTAAGGAACGTGAACTCAATCAAAACCTCGCTAACCAGTTAGAAACTGAAGCTAAAAATATGCAGTCTCTAGTTCAAGATAAAATCCGTGCCAAGGGTATTCCAGTCGAAATTTACGATGGTAAAAAACATAACGGTCTCTATAAAGCTTCCTCATGAAAAAATCCACTGGCTCTAAATTAGTTTTCTTTAGTTTTCTTACAGTTTTTCTTGGTACAATTATTGGGTTAAAAATCCTTAATCAAAAACATGAAATTCCCAAAATCTCCAAGCAAGACTGTCTGAAAAATATTGATTCCTCAATTAGTGGTAGTGACGAAATTTGCACAAAACTTTCCGAGTCTCTCACTAGTCTTGATTTTAAAATTTCTGAAAGTTCCTCTTTTGATCTCAGTAATTTTAATCAATCGAATACGATTCTTACCGAAATTCTTCTTCCGGTAGTGGATTTCTATAGTCCCCTCAGCGATATTTCACAAGCCGAACTGAAGGACGCGGAGATTATTAAAAAATATAATGTTGAACTAGTGGACTTCCGAAATATCACTAGTAGTCAGAAGGTAATTAGTCTTGATCAAAAATATTTTCTTGATGATTTTACCGCCGGCGCAAAGTTTATCACCTGGAATCTCACCGGAAATCCGGCTACCTTCCCAGCCGTTCAGGAGGCATTAAAAGGTCTTAGTTTTTCTAACCCTCCAAGTAAAAATAATGTCGTGAGTTTTGCTGAAACTGGCGTCACTGCACTCTCGCGCCGACTTACTTATAAACTTGGCCAAGTTGGTGGCAATGCCGAATATTTTACCGAAAAAATTAAAGATTTTCTCAGTAGTAAAACTTATACCCATATTAGTAATGAAGTAAGCTTTGCGGATAATTGCCAGGGTGGTTATACTACCACTACGCTTTGTGCGGATTGGAAGATGATGGGCGCTATCACTAGTCTCGGTACGGATATTGTCGAGCTAACCGGGAATCATAATAATGATTATGGTGCGGAAAATAATGTCAAATCCATCGCTGCCTATCGTGAAAAAAATCTTAAACTTGTCGGTGGCGGGGAAAATCTCGCTGCTGCCAAAATTCCACTTGATGTGAATGATCAAATCAAACTATTTGCCTTTAATCATTCCACTAGTAGTGTAGCGAATGGACAAATTGCTACAGAAAATTCCGCTGGCGCCAATCCTTATAATGAAGA
>CALKRO010000152.1 GCA_937990205.1 uncultured Candidatus Saccharibacteria bacterium
AATTCCCTTAAATCTTACGGTAAATACAAATAATAAGACTGGCTACACAGCAACGCTAAATTCAGAGACCGATGAAACGGCGCTAGTGAATAACGATTCTGCAAATGGTGCAAAAATTAATTCGATCTCTTCCACTGGATTACTAGGAGATTTTTCTAATAATACTTGGGGCTATAAGTTTGGCACCTCCACGAATTATGCACCGATCCCAGCTCTTTCTACCCCAGCACAAATCTTGCAGGCCACCGGAAAGACTAATGGTAATGAATCGAATCAACTAAGTATTGGCATGAAACTAAGTGACAACCTTGAAAGTGGCAGATACACGAATAAACTAATATTTTCAATTCTAACCAATAATTATGATCGTATCGCCATCATGACCGAAGGCCCAGATTTTAATGTAAAACTAAAATCCCTAGGAGCCTTCGAGCACTTTAAGAAAAGTCCCGTAGCGCCAGCTGCTTCTATGAATACCAAGAATATTGAAGACGAAGAGTCTGATTATGAAATTAAACTTTGGCTAGACCCGACCGATAAAACAGCTTATTATTACGCTGAAACCGAAAAAGTCTATTTAAATACGGATAGTAGTATGATGTTTTATCGTGATCGAGACGATAATAGGCTAGGAAATATCTTAGATATAGATCTTTCCAACTTTGACACTAGCAATGTGACAAACATGGCCGGTATGTTTGCTGGCATGTCTAATCTCACCGCTCTTAATCTCTCCAATTTTGATACCTCGAAGGTGATGGAGATGGGATATATGTTTCTTGACATGCCTAATCTCACTACCCTTGATCTTTCTAATTTCAATACCTCCAGGGTGACAGATATGAGCAGTATGTTTGCTGACATGTCTAATCTCACTACCCTTGATCTCTCCAACTTCGATACATCGAATGTGGCGGATATGCGCGCTATGTTCCGTAATATGTCTAATCTCACTACCCTTGATCTCTCCAACTTCGATACATCGAGTGTGACGAATATGCAATTTATGTTTTCTATTGGAGATGATGTATCTAAGGATGAACTAGAAACCATTTATGTAAAAAATGATTTTAACACTGCTAAGCTTTTATACTTTTCAGGAATGTTTGAATACCGCAAGATGCTTCGCGGAGGTAATGGTTCTTATCTCACTGATCCTAGTATGGCAGGTAAAACCTGGCTACGTATTGACGACCCAACCAATGGTCGCCCAGGCTACTTTACCAGAAAACCATAAAATATCTATCATGTTTATGGTAAAATAAGATTATAT
>CALKRO010000153.1 GCA_937990205.1 uncultured Candidatus Saccharibacteria bacterium
GCCGGGGTAGCACTCCTTTGCGCGGCGCTTCTCAACCGTGGTCGCACCACACTAAGAAAACTCGCCCGTATCGAAGAGGTTTTTCGTATTATTGAAGTTCTCGAGTCGATCGGCGTGAAGTGTCGTTGGGTGAATCGTCAAAAAGATTTAGAAATCACCCCTCCTCGTGAAATTAAACTTGATGAAATGGATCTCGATGCTGCTCGTAAGACTCGTTCGGTCCTTATGTTGATGGGTCCACTCCTCCATTTTTATCGAGAATTCGCCCTACCTTATGCTGGTGGTTGTTCTCTCGGCACCCGTACCGTTGAACCACACCTGCGTGCACTCTCGGTTTTTGGCTTAAATGTGGATGCTACCACTACCACTGGTTTTTATGAGGCCAAAGTGGATCAAAAAATTCTTCATGACGAATCTGGCAAACGTATCGTGCTTATTGAACGTGGTGACACGGTGACAGAAAATATTCTTATGGCGGCTGCACTCTATCCGGGAAAAACTACGATTGTGGGCGCTTCACCGAATTACATGGTGCAAGATGTTTGTTTCTTCCTACAAGATCTCGGGGTTAAAATTGAGGGAATTGGCACGACTACGCTCGTAGTTCATGGCCAAAAATCTATTGGTAAGGACGTGGAATATTTTCCTAGTGAAGATCCGATTGAGGCGATGTCTTTTTTGGCGGCTGGCTTGGTCACCAAATCCGAAATTACCATCACGCGTGCTCCGATTGAATTCCTGGAAATTGAGCTGGAAGTTTTACGCTCCATGCATGCTAAAATCGAACGTTCCGAAGAGTACTTCTCTTATAATGGCCGCACGCGCCTAGTTGATTTGCATATCCTAAAATCTAATTTGGTGGCTCCGGCTGACAAAATTCACCCTATGCCTTTCCCGGGTCTCAATATTGATAATCTACCATTCTTTACCGTGATCGCCGCCATGGCCGAAGGTCGCACTTTGATTCATGACTGGGTTTTTGAAAACCGTGCGATTTATTCCACTTACCTGACTAATCTAAATGCCAAGGTGGAATTGCTTGACGCGCATCGCTTCTATGTCTCTGGCCCGACTAATTGGCGTGCCGCCGAATTGGTTTCGCCTCCAGCCCTCCGTCCGGCCGTAGTTCTACTTCTCGGTATGTTGGCTGCCCCTGGCGGCTCTATCTTGCGCAACGTCTATTCGATTAATCGCGGTTACCAAGATTTTGCCCGTCGCCTCAATCACTTGGGCGCCGACGTTAAACCGTTGGTTGGCATCTAGGCTCTGACGTCCAGCCTTTGGTTATTACTAGGCCTCCTAGTCAGGTGCTTCTTA
>CALKRO010000154.1 GCA_937990205.1 uncultured Candidatus Saccharibacteria bacterium
GTTGCTCGAAAGCATTGATAATTCCAGTGAACTCCGTGAAAAGAAAAAGAATAATGCCGAGCCGATCGCTCTGGTTGCTTCGATTTTAGCCTTCTTTTTTGCCGGACTTTCGCTCTATGCTTTTATCGCCATGGGTGCCAGTAACGCTAAAAATTCCAAGCTCATCACTAATTTTCAAAACGATTTGAAGCATAGCGATGAAATTATCGCGCAGTATGAATCCGCCACTAAAACCAAGGTGGTAAGTTCTGATCCAAAGTCTGATGGCTCCGATACCGGCGATAAAAACGAGAAAACTCCGTCCGATCGTAAGCCACAAATCGTCAAATGGAATGATTTAAATATTAATTTTAATCAACTCGTCACCACGGTTGGCGATAACTACACTATTACCGGTGGCCGTATTGTCACAAATTCCGATGGCACGAAGGTTTATGCCAAACTTAGTCGTGTGAAAACCGAAAATAATCCAAACGATCCAAACCCGCTTAATCCGAATCGCACGATTTATTCTGGCGCAGTCTCGACGGATATCTATGAGCGTGACCTCCCTGGTGGTTCCTGGAAGTACGTCGCACCATTTGCCACGGAATCGAAAGAAAAGTGTGATAATTTGCCAAAAAATCTCCAAGATGCTATTCTCACTTTAGACACCTACGAGCCGACCGATGCTACTAAGTACCAGTGTCAGCTCTGACCTCTTCCATTTTCTCTAAAACTATGTTAAAATAAACCAAGTTTCTAAATAATAAAGGTAAAATATGAGTTTTCAAATCTTGAAAAATATTGCTGACGCTCAGAAAAAGAAAGCTGTTGTCGATGTTCGTTCTGGTGATACTGTAAAGGTTACCCAGAAAATCAAAGAAGGCGACAAGTTCCGTTTTCAGGTTTTCGAAGGTGTTGTAATCCGTGTTGATCGTAAAGAATCTCACACTGCTCGTATCGTTGTGCGCAAAATCGCCTCTGGTATCGGTGTTGAAAAATCTTTCCTTCTTCACAGCCCATTGGTGGAAAAAATTGAAGTAGTCAAGCGTGCTAAGGTTCGCCGCAACTACCTCTCTTACCTCCGCCACCGCTCAGGTAAATCTGCTCGTCTTGTCGCTCGCGACTTTGACCGTGCTGCCGTCAACACTTTGAAAGAAGAAGTTGTCGAAGCTGCTGCAGAAGCTACTGAAGCTTCCGAAGCCTAAAACAAAAATAATCCCGCAAGGGATTATTTTTTTTTATCTCTTGAATTATCGATTACTCGCTCAGCTCGAACCATTCTTCCAGCTTAAAATCTTTTCCGACCGCCGCCACTGCTAAAATCGGTGTAAAATCGGCGTATTCCGGATTTGCGACCACGAATCCTTCTACCGCAAGACGCATTTTTTGCTGTTTCTTCTGATCAATGAAATCTAACCCCGTACCAAAATCACTACCTCCCCGGTATTTTACCTCGGTAAAGTAAAGCACTCGGCCCCTTTGAGAAATAATATCTACCTCAAAAAATTTTGTTTTATAATTTCTCGCAACAATTTCATGATCCGCCGTCACCAGATAGTCCACTACGACTTGCTCGCCTCGGTCACCCAGCTGCTTGGTGGTAATTTTGTTTGCGATCATCTGCTTGCTCAGGTCACCCAGCTGTTTGGTGTTAATTTTATTTTCGGCAATTTCTCGCACCGGGCGAAAACTGCGGCGATGTTCTGGGGTGAGACCAAATTCTTCCATCGCTTTTTGGTGTGCCGCCGTTCCATAGCCGACGTGTTTTCCGAAACCATATTCTGGATAAACTGCATCGAGCTTCGCCATATATTTATCACGTTCCACTTTTGCAAGAATACTGGCGGCTGAAATTTCTTTCACCAGAAAATCGCCCTTTTTCAGAGTCGAGACATATTTTTCCAGCTTCGTCCCCACCAAAAAATTCATCGTACCATCGATAATAATTTCGGAAAAGGGAACCTTGGTCTTTTGAATTTGTTCCACTACTCGCCTGGTCGCGAGCCTCAAAGCTTCACTCAGTCCTATTTCGTCAATTTCTGCACTACTCACCCAGCCGGTCGCCGCCGCCAAGGCCTTTTCTTTAATCAGCACATACAGCTCTTCACGACGTTTTGCAGATAACTTTTTCGAATCGGTTAATTTTTCGATCCACTCCGCATTCTCGGAATTTTGCCAGTCGCCCAAAATACAGGCACCAATCACCAGTGGCCCCGCATATGGTCCGCGCCCCACTTCGTCAATCCCTAAAATCATGGCTTAGCTCCAGATATATTTTTTGCATTCTTGAAATCTCCGAACCTCTCTGGTGGTTGTTTTGTTTTTAATTCAAAATGGACTTTAGAGATTATTTACTGACATTGAAGCGAAATTCCACAATATCGCCGTCTTCCATCACGTAAGTCTTGCCTACGGTGGCCAGTTTTCCGGCAGCTTTCACTGCTTGTTCGCTACCTAGTGCTACTAGGTCGTCATACTTCATTACGCTAGCCGCAATGAAGCCTCTCTGAAAATCTGTATGAATCGTGCCAGCCGCCTCTGGTGCGGTCGCGCCCTTTTTGATGGTCCAAGCTCGCACTTCTTTTTTACCAGCCGTGAGGAAAGATTGTAAACCTAAAGTATCGTAAGCCGCAATGATTAATTCTGAAAGCGCATCATGATCCACGCCGTAGCTGCTGAGAAAATCTTTCTTCTCCGCCAAAGTCATCCCTACCATTTCTTCTTCGAGTTTTGCATTGACGAAAACCGCCTGATTTGGCGCCACCAAGGCGCGCATCTCATTTCTCAGTTCTTCGTTAGTTAATTCACTTTCGTCCACATTGAACATGTAAATCACTGGCTTCTCGGTAAGGTATGGAATTTTTTCTTCCTGTTCCTTATTTTTCTTGCGCTTCGCCTCGACTTTTTCGCGCGTCTCGAGATCCGCAAGCTCCAGCTCAGTCTGAATAATTTCAATATCTTGTTTTGGATTCACTTCTGCAGCC
>CALKRO010000155.1 GCA_937990205.1 uncultured Candidatus Saccharibacteria bacterium
TCGAAGGGTGGCAATTTATCAATCTACTGCGCAATCATGGCTTCCGATCGACTTCAAAAAAGGATCATTAAAGTTTTAAATTACGATGGACCGGGCCTAAGAGAAGAACTACTCAGTAAAGATGCGGGGACGATTAAGGTTTTATCGAAAATCGTGAGTTATATTCCAGAAGGTTCAGTGATTGGGCGACTGCTGACTCATAAAGAGAAGGTGGTAGTGGTTAGAAGCAAGGCGAAAAATCTCTATCAGCATGATATTTATACTTGGGAAATTAAAGACGATCATTTCTGTCGCGCCAAAAATACCAAATTAAGCGACATTCTAAATAAGACGGTGGATGATTTTCTAGCCTCTGCCTCGCCGGAAGAATTGAGATTTTTTATGGATGGGATTTTTGAGGTTTTCGAGAAATCTGACGTAGAAGAGCCGGTAAGTTTGATGCGAAATTGGCAAAAATATGCGCCAAAACTCATGAAGAATTACCGTGAACTACCGAAGGAGCGCCGACAAAAAATTAACGAAGTTTGGCTACTTTTCGGTAACTCCTTAGTGAAGAATTATTTTGCGGAAAACGAAATTTTGAAGAAGGCGCGTCAAATTCTAGGAGGCAAGAATGCCTAGCCGTAACCACCTACTGGACCAGCATTTTTTGAAAAATGTTCGACTTGCACTCATGCTAATCGGACACAGTAATTTAAAACGCCGCGACACGGTAGTAGAAATTGGTGCAGGGAGTGGCGTGATCACTGCGGCACTAGCGAAAAAATGTGGGTTAGTTTACGCTATCGAAAAGGATCCGAAGACTTTCAAGAAATTAAAAAATAACTTGAAGGAACAAAATCTCGAGAACGTGAAGCTAGTGCGCGGAGATTTTCGAGAAGTAAATTTCGATTTCACAAATTATAAGGTCTTTTCTAATCCGCCTTTTTCCCTGTCGGCGGAAGTCTTTTATAAACTACTGAACCTAGAGAACCAAAACGGGCAGATTGTTGAAAAAGGATTAAAAAATCCCCCGAAAGCCATTTACTTGATTTTACAAAAACAATTGGCCTTAAAATTAATCCTCTCTGACCGTCATTACACGAGCCAGCTGGGATACATATTAAATAAATATTACACGACAAAAATTCGCTACCCACTGAGACCAACAGATTTCACGCCACCGCCGAAGGTGCCAATTGTGTTATTCGAAGCTAAAATCAGGCCAGAATATGAAGCGGAGTTTTTTGGCGAAAAATAGACCAGGCAGTATTAGACCGACAAATCTTGGTGGGCAATTGAATATATAACAAAAGATAGCTTAGTAAATACCGTCACATAAAAAGAGACCCGAAGGCCTCTTTTTATTTTACCTCTTTTTATTTTAGAGTTCTGAGATTTTGACGCGAGTTTGAGCCATAGTGTCGCGATCGCGAACGGTCACAGTGTCGTCTTCAAGAGTATCAAAGTCGATAACCACACATTTTGGCGTACCAATTTCATCTTGCTTGTGATAACGCTTACCGATATTGCCAGAATCATCCCAAGTGACATTGCCATATTTTTGGCGAAGTTCGGTATAGACGGCCTTAGCTTTTTCCACTAATTCTGGCTTGTTTTTAAGAAGAGGCGAAACGCAGAAACGGTATGGCGCAAGATGTTCTGGAAGTTGCAAGACGATGCGCTTTTCACCGTTAGTCTCATCTTCATGATAAGCACTCGAAAGTACAGCCATGATCAACCGCTCGACACCGAAAGATGGCTCGATGACGTGAGGTACAAAAGTTTCACCAGTGCGCTTATCGCGGTAAATCATACTCTTCTTCGACTCACGCTCGATATTACCAAGGTCAAAATCAGTGCGGTAAGCGATGCCCATCAATTCTTCGCAACCGATTGGGTAATCAAATTCAAGATCAATAGTACGCTTAGAATAGTGAGCACGATCAGCAGCCGGGACGTCGTA
>CALKRO010000156.1 GCA_937990205.1 uncultured Candidatus Saccharibacteria bacterium
CTTTCAACTATGATGCTTATTATGTATCCTTTGATGAATAAGACGTCAGACAAAAGTACCACCAAAAATACCGAGTCTACCCAAAATAATTCCGAATCCACCTCTAACTCCACTTCAAAATCCACCACTCAGTCTACTACCGAATTCGCCTTTAATCACGAATCCGACATCGATCTTGGTAGTAACAAATCAAATATTTATATTTTCTGGGGTGACGGTTGCCCACATTGTAAAGCTCTCGCCAAATTCATTTCCAAACTACCAGCTGAAACCAAAAATAAAGTCAATATCTATTCTTTCGAAGTTTGGGGTGACAAGGATAATAAAACCCTCATGAAGAATTTCGGTAAATTCCTAGACCAGGACGTGCGCGGCGTACCATTTATGGTAATCGGTGATAAGATTTTCGACGGATATAGTTCTGGCGGTACCAAAACCGACCAGCAAATCCTCGACGCCATCAATACTATCATCAAAAACCAGGGAAGCACTGACCAATACAAGCTCTACAAAAAGGCCTAATCTCACGAAGAGCATAAAAATAGAATATTTTACACAGAAAACTATTTCACGCTAACAGATTGTGATTTAGTACGTATTCCAAAATTTTATGATCTCTTTGAGTGAAATAACACTGAATCAACGAGTTTTCATCTGAATAATCTTTATGTTCAATGATAAACTTTTGCATATTTTTTAAGACATCCACTGGGTTCATCTTTAAACATTTGGCATCGAATTTAATTTCATCCCCATCGGGGTGAATTTCTTGCGCCTCTCCATATGGCTCCGCTATAAATATATGCGAAGTTTGCGTCTGATCTTTTACAACTCCAATCTTGCGTATATTTTTTACCATATAACCAGTTTCTTCATAAGCTTCACGTATAAAAGTCTGCTCTGGAGTCTCATTATTTTCCTTACCACCTCCCGGTAGCTTGTATTGACCGATCCGTTCTTTAAAGAAAACCAAAATATCACCGTCAGAAAATTGTATAACTCCCCGAGATGCTTCTCTTGGCCAACAATCTACAAAATCATCAAGAAAGATATTTCCATAATCCTCATAAATAATATTATCGTTAATAACTTCATCTGTCACAGTATTAGTCTCATCTTTCTTATTCATATTATAAAGTGGTTTTATAATCCCATGTCCACCCCTAATTTAAACTTATTGAAGCTCCCATCAAGTCACATTACACTCATCATATACTATTTATCTTATTTTAGGTAGTTTCATTATTGGAGTTATTACTTTTATGTTTATGCTTTTTCAAGTATAAACTTATAATTAAAAACACTTCTCATAGTAAGTATTTTTCTTAACCAAAAAGCCCCGCATTCCTGCGAGGCTCTTTTTTTGGAGATTAATTGCGACTTACGATAACATTGACATCGATATCCTTAAACAATTCATCGCGGTTAAAGTTAAACTCGTGCCCAACCAGAGCATCGGTACCATCCTTGATGTAAGTCGGGATGTACCATAAAATCCGAGACGTAACTACCAGGCTGTGACTCGAGCCGGTCTCTCAGGTCTTCCACTCCTCTGATATTAAATTCAGAAATCATTTGGAATGTACCTGGACGTGTTCTACCAGGGTCCGGGTCGCGTAATGGCGCTAAGTCATAATCATTTCTGGCTGCCCGTCTCGCTTCTAGTACGTCAGTTGTAGCATCCTTACTCGGTCCGATTACTTTCGTGGTAGAATCTTCTTTTGATATCTTCGTAATCACGTTTTCTTTTTAGTGACTCACTTTCGTGTGACTCACTTCCGCCTTTCTCGATAGTCTCCAGTCCAGAAAACCGCAGAGGTGGAAAATCATCCTCACCATAGAGATCACCTGGGATAATACCGAGTAACATATCCTGTAGTAAATTATTCATCGAATTATTCATTATATACCTCCATCTTAATGTGCGCAGGGTAAAAGTAACCTAGTTAACTATATTCTATTTTTTTTTAAAAAAATTGTCAATATTAGCATAATAACAATATCTACCTATTTTTATTGGCAATACTTATTGCCTTTTTTTGTTGCAAAGGTCCTGGACCTTAACGACAGATTGACATAACCATTAAAATGTGGTAATATATCCCTGATACATTTTGATTTTTGTTGCATGTTTACAAGAAAAAGGGGGACAAAATGAGTACATTTTTTTATCAAACAATTGCAATTCTAGGTTTCACGGAACTACCGAGAATATGGCAGTGGATTATCGTTTTTATGGTAATCAATTCGGTCAGCGCAGCTATTCTGCGTAAGGCTTTGATTTCTGCCACCACCCGTGTTCACACGGTACGTCATGGCAAAGCCAATGGCAAAGCAGATTTTTTCCAAATCTGCGGGGTGCAAAACTCCTCTATTAGTGCATTTAACTATATTTTAGATCATTTGCACGATGGTGACGGAGTTTACGCGTTAAGCTATAGTAATTTTGGCTTTAATGTACCAACCTACATTACCGCCATGCGTAAGGCTATAGTTCGACGCAACAAGGAATTTAAACGCCTCAGCCGCACCACAATTGGTCACTCTATTAGCGTGGGCGACATCGTCATTCACAAAATGGAAAACAATTTCGATGCAACCTTCAGTCTGAACCCCTGCACCTATGGGTTTTTCCTTAAAGAGCCACTTCATACGTTGCTAAAATATGGCGGGCCACTTCTACTCGCGTCAAGATTTCTTTTAGGCTGGCTGGGGTTCATTCCGATTATTCCAAATTATGATCTGGAAAAAAGCAGTAGCTCTCTGGCGTTATTAGTTGACCAATATCTGGCTCTCCGTAACAACACCAGAGACCTTGGCGATGATAATTTGCCAAGAAATTTAATCCTCTCTGAAAAAGATTATTTGCTAGATAACGAAGTAGTCCGCAAGACTTTCACCGGAGCGCACTATGCAATGACTAGCAATCCCCATGGAGACACTCGAAACACTTCTGATCTTCTGAAGGCTTATTATGATTTGTGTGGCTTCCGCCGTACGTTTCGGCCGATCACATTCGAGGTAGAAATTCCGGAGGATGAGAAAATTATTTCTTTCTATCACCACCACGGCGGTCCCAAAATAGCTAAACTTGATTGAAATTAGGCAAAAACAACTCAAATTAAAACTTAAACTCATACCTAATTTCAAACAAAGAGTCAAACCTGAATACCTAATTCAAAATCTAAAATTGCAAAATCCAGCGCAAATATTGCGCAAAAATTGGGGCGTGATGAACGCTCCTTTTTTATTTCTAAAAAAATTGGGGTACTCATAAGCGCTCTTTTTATTTCTAAAAAATAAACCCCTATTCCACGAATATACTTCTATGCTCTATGAAATTTTTTCCATATCTTTATTTCCAGAAACCTGTTGAAAAATCCGCCCCACCTTGCTATAATATTCCTATCTGTCTGGGCTTGGCTCACGCCAGCAGGTAGATGAATTTTAAAAGCTGGAGTAGTCTAGCGGCAATGACAAGAGACTGTAAATCTCTCGGGTTACACCTTCGTAGGTTCGAGTCCTACCTCCAGCACCATTCATGTTTATGCATGACCCGCCGCCTTAGCTCAGTGGTAGAGCACTTCCATGGTAAGGAAGGGGTCTCGAGTTCAAATCTCGAAGGCGGCTCCATGAGGAGAAAATAACAAAATAAAACCCGCAGGGGTTTATTTTTTATTTTCGACGAATGGAGTAGCCGCGAAGCCAGGCGTGCTCCATGAGAGAAATACCTAGTTCGAAGAACTCTATTTTTATTTTTAAGGCTTAAAATTTAGAATTTATTCTATGTCGCTATTATCTACACTCGAATTAATCTCATCGTAATCTTTCTGTGTATAATATCCCGAAACTGGCTCACCGTTATTATCACCATCATTATCATCATTACTGTAATCTGGGCCACTATCATATTCATCTATAGCTCGGGCTATTGCTGGATCGGATGAATGGTATTCTTGCATAGCTTTTGGCACAAAAAATCCGCTCATGTCGCGACCTTCTTCTGGTTCTAGAAATCTTTCATCTGTAGATGGTCTAAATTTGAAATTGTATGCATTAGTAAGTAAATCTTTCGCAAGCGCCATAGGCCTACCAGCAAATTCTGGGTATACTACACCCCATTCAGCAAGATTCTCTGTAAATTTTACCGCTGTTTCTACCCCGCGACTCATCGCCTTATTAAGAAATACTGCCGGATCAAATTCGCCAATATATTGAAAATTCACATGAACATCCTCAAGTAACGGTATGGATTCAGAAATTTGCGATATCACGGTCTGCATCAGTATCGCTTTCAAGAAAAGCCGTCCCGACAGTTTATCTCCGTCATATGGGGCTTCATAATAAGTTGGTCTGATAATATTTTCCTTAAAATCATTTTCCGCTAACTCACTCACGAGAAGCTTACCGTCCTTAATAAGGCATTCATTAATAGTGAAGTCGCGTGTAGAGAAATAATCTTCTAAGGTGTCTAGTCCGATTCCATGGCCAAATGCATAATCATCTGGCATATAAGTTTGTGCTAATTCATCGAGAAGCTCTGGGTCGACTGTGCTTTCGTCTTCATTATCAGTAATTTCCACAAGATCAATATCCCTGATTGGCTCTTTTTCACCAGTCAAAATCTCGCGTGCTACACTCCTTGCCACACCACCCATTATAGCAATACCACTAGGTAACTTCTCGATAAAATCATATCTTTTTAAGATATTTTCCGGTAGAGGTATTTCTCGAATTTTTAATTCGTCTTCTTTTACCTCTAGGCGCTCGTTGTCGCCATTATAGTAGCTATTGTAATCATCATCATCGTCATAGTCATCATAATCGTCATCATAATCACCATAAGCATCCTCATCATGATCATAACCATCATCCTCACTATCGTAATCGTCATAGTCGTCGTAGTCGTCTTCGTTATCATAGTCATCAGATTCCTCATATTCATCGGAATCTTCTGGATTCTCCTTAGATGATGCTTCACTAAGATTTGGATTGTTAGCTAACGCCGCTACTTTACCCCAACCAGCACCCCAATCGACATCATAATCAGAGTCTTTTTCGGATTCATTTTTTACCACATTGGGGTCTTTCATATTACATATTATAGCATATGCTTTAAGATAAAAATGGAAACCCCGATCATAAAGACCGGGGTTCTAAATAACGTAGGTAGGGGGGATGGTCCCTTATACGCGGGCGAAGCGCCTGCAGCCGACGATACGGCCATCCTTGTCACGGACAGTATCCGCTGTAAGCACCAGGTCATCAGTAGAACGACCTTCCGCCTTAGCGGCACTTGCGGTGATCGCAGATACAATAAGTACGGTACCTGCCTCAGGGTCAGGAAGATCAACGGTAGGGCCGAAACGCATCTCGACCAACTCGATTCCATTGACGTCACCGAAAGGTACTGCCACCTGGCTTGCGCGAGCGACACCTTCAGATTTGAACGAGCACTCGATATCTCCATCCTCAGTGCAGATGTTCACAGTGTGGGGTGTCAAATTAATTATATTCATATGGACTCCTCTCCGGGCTTTTGCCCTAGCAAAATCAAATTTTGTTCGGGACCATCCCGGAACAACCCCAGCCAAAGCTCTCTTTTCGCAAAGTGGGGTAGCTACACACGAAAGCTTCCTGCATAAGTATCCCACTTTGATCAAAGTTGGTGTTAATTCCTACGTTTTGAAGGTACTAGAATATTTCATTTCTGAATGGTTCTTTTCTATAAGCTTTCTGATTGGCTAAGCCTTTCTCGAGCGTATAACTCATATTATAGAACATATGCTTAAAATTGTCAATATAATACATGCTTATTTTGTAAAAAACAACTATAATACAATATACCGCCAGTGTTGTTTCCATTAAAAAGTTCAAATTATACCATATTTAGGAACTGAGGTTAAAAATCTAATTTAAATGTATTACTATCTCTAATATAAGACTCGCCAATTTTCCCGTCTAAAATATCTAGAATATTCGGATCGTAATTACAGATAGTGCTTATTTCAAATACGTCAAAATTGTTAGGACTATTCAGATATTCCTCGCTTTCATCCCCAGCAAGAAATCTCCATCCACTATCATTTGAAAAATTCTTATCTGGATCTTCT
>CALKRO010000157.1 GCA_937990205.1 uncultured Candidatus Saccharibacteria bacterium
CCCCTCTGGACAAGGCTTGGATTCCGGCAAAACACTACGGTGTTCAGCATCGGTAGGTGTCTCTGCAAGAATAATTTCAGTCTCAGAATTCCCCGCCAGAGAGCCAAAACTGACAGATCCAAGTAGCTCAGCTCTCTGTGGAACTTTACCGATATTATAATAATTTTGGGGACTTCCATCTCTTTTTAGACTTAAAGGATTCCAAGCGTCATCCTTTTTGGCGTTGAAAAAATCTAAAGATAAGATGGACAAAAATAATAAAAATAGACCGGTGGCAAAACACCACATAGTCGGCTTTTCTGGTCGCTTTCTGAATTGTACTTTTTTCATATTTACCTCACTTAATTTGTTTGACTGCAATTTAGCAAGTTTTATTAAAAACAAGAAGCATAAGCGGAAAGATTTTTAATTTTACAGATAGAAAAATGCCTAAAATTTTTTTAGCATAAGCAAGTTATAAATTATCATAAGCAAGATATGATTGACCATAAGCATGATATAATATAGCTAAATGGAGGTTCAAACTTTGCTATTGACTTTCGGGGTGATAATTTTGAGCGCCCTAGCCCAGTCTTCCATGCAACTAAGCACGGGGGTGTTTCTTTTGTTATACCGAGAAAGTGCCGGAAGATACTTGAAGAAGAAGACCAAAAATCTTCTTTCAAATTACATCGTGGGTTACATATTTTTGACCAGTTTACTCCTAACCTCTATCTGTTACGCCCTAATGGTGTTATTCGGTGGCAATTTGACTATTTTATGTTTAACGATTTTAATTTGTTTAATTTTTAGTCTTGCAATTTGCGTGTGGTTCTTCTACTATAAAACCAACAGATCCACGGAACTTTGGTTGCCAAAGTCAATCATCCGATACATCCGCAAACGCGCGGCAAATTCATCTAGTAATATTGAGGCCTTTTCACTAGGTGTTTTATCAGTGGTGGCGGAACTACCATTCATCCTAGCCTTAATGTTGGTTTCAGCCGATAGTTTTTTGAAGCTACCAGCGCTTTGGCAGATTGTGATGATTTTAACCTATACGGCGATTTCGGTAATGCCGCTAGTAGTGTTAAAGTTAAGCATTCGCCATGGTAAGACAGCTGCGGAAATTCAAAAGTGGCGTCTAGATAATTTAGATTTCACGAAACTGATTTCAAGTATTCTCTTTATTACTTTAGGGCTTTTTCTGATCGCTTTTAAATTAGTGGCAGGAGGTTTTTAGTGCGTAAGAAAAATAGCGAAAATCTACCAGTAACAGATAAGTTGATTAAAAAGATCTTAAAGACAGAATGTAAAATTGAAAATATTCCAGAACTAGATGCGCAAACTGTCGAGTTTATCGTAAAAAAGGTAGTGACTTGGGCGGAGAAAAAAACCATTGTAACCCAAAGTGAATTTGATAAGAAATTAGCGAGTGAGGTGAGAAAATTTAACACCGACCTGGGATTCATGATTGAGCAAAGAAACAAACTGGTTTAGAGAAGGATGAATGATGAGTGAAAAATTTGATTACGATTTGATAATTATCGGTAGTGGTGCGGCAGGAATGTCGGCAGCAAGAGCGGCGGCAGCTAATAATATTCGCGTAGCAATTATCGAGAATGAATTGGTTGGTAGTAAATCCGATATTTATCGCGTAGCACAGCTCTCGGCTTCTGACATCGCAAATCAATATTATGATGCGAAGAAGTTTTTGCAGCTGAGCAATAATCAAGACACTCTAACTTACAACTACCCTTCCCTCTTCGAAACCATCCAGAGGCGAGTGAAAAAATATATCTTAGCCAAGAAAAAATCTTTCGCGAATTTTAAGATCGACTTAATTCACGGCGATGCGCATTTTATTTCACCTTACGAAGTGGCCGTAGCAAATAAACGATATTCGGCGAAACGTTTCTTGGTCTGCACCGGCAGAAGTATGGATCTTAGTGAAATTTCAGGAATTGAAACTACGAATTACTATTTGCCGGAAGACATCTTTATGCGCGTAAAGAAGCTGCCGAAAATCGTCTTAGTAGTGGGCGCCGGAAAGAAAGGAATTGAGACCGCAGAGTATCTCGCCAAAATGGGGGGCAAGGTGATTGTGGCAGAAAAAGAAGATGCAATTCTAGAAGGCTACGATAAAGAAGCGGTAGAGGTAGTAACCAATAAATTAACGTCGGAACTAAAAATTAAGATTCTCACCAACACAAAAGTTGTAGCAATTCAAAAAGACAAAAATGAAACCGTTTCTAACGGACGTCGAGTGGCCACTGTGAAAGTAACAATGAAGCGTGGCACTGACGAGAAGACGGTACGTGTGGAAGCGATTGTTTTTGCGATTAATAATCGGCCTAATACAGAGCTCGGTCTGGAGAATGCAGGGGTTAAATTCAGCGAACAAGGTATTATCGTAAATGATCAGCTCGAAACTAGCGTGAGTCATATTTTTGCGGCCGGAGATGTGGCCGCGAATCCTTTGAAACAATCAGTGGGTTATTCGACAGAAAAGGCTGCTTATGAAGGAACACTAGCAGTAAATAATATCTTAAAACGTAACAAATTAACCCTAACCTATCGCCATTTCTCAACCATATTAAATACGACACCCAAAATCGTAACCGTAGGCCTAACAGAGAAAGACTGCTTGTCACGTGGCATTAAATGCAAGATCGTAATTGTACCGGAGATTGAAACTACTCATTCCCTGATTGCGGGAGAGAAACTAGGATTTTTGAAGCTGATTTGCGACAAAGACAAGAAACTACTCGGTGCGACAATCGTAGCCAAGAATGCAGATCTCACAGTAATGGAAATCGTGGCTGGCATGTACGGTGATTTAACTCTCTTAGAACATGCTTCAATGCCTCATATCAATGAGAGCTTCTCAGATATCGTGAGGATTGCTGCAAAAAATTTAATGTAAAACTCATACCTACAAGTAGGGTAAACTATAGGCGGAGATAAAAAACTGTGGCTTTCATTTTGATATTTAAAATGCCAAAAATGAAGAGTTTACACAAAAAAAGAACCTGATGGTTCTAAAACTTGGTGGCGGGGGTTCGATTTGAACGAACGACCTTTTGGTTATGAGCCAAACGAGCTACCAGGCTGCTCTACCCCGCGACGTATGTAGCTATTATAATCTACAACGGTTTTTCTGTCAAATATTAACTGATTAGTTCTAGCTCTATCTTAATATCCTGAAGTAAATTCTGGATTTGAGTCTCTTTTATTTGAGTCCAATAAAATTTATCTACGATGTAGCCACAATTATCAAACAATAATTCATCTGAAATTTCTACGTTGTCGGATATTTGTTTGTAAATCCTGTGCACAATTTCTGCGTGTAAAATTTTCGATTTAAAATCTTGGGTGTTTTGCTCTAGTGCGGTTTTCTTCAATGGTTTTTCGTAGAACACTTCTTTTTGTAGGCCATAAAAGTCTTCATTAGCTGAAAAATCGGAATAAGTATCATTACCGAGCAAGAATATGTTCGAATTATCCGTGTATAAAATTTGATCTAGAATCAAAGACAAGTAATACAGAAGACAGGTAGCCGTGGGAGCTAATTCCTTAGTAATATTATGAAAATACAAAATAACATTCAGACTATCCGAATTCTTTCGTCTTTTGACAGAAAAATAATTAACTTCATCCGAAATTTGCCCCTTTCGAAAATCCGAGGTGTGTATATATGAATAAAGTTTTGTTTTTATACTGTCTGTTTTCTCATTGTTCATTTTAAATTTAAGAGAAATTCGTTTGATGGCTCGATTGATAGATTCATCACTCACCATCGAATCATCTAAAAATTTTCGCATATCAAAAATCGACTTTTCATGCTTAGGTTTAAATCTGAATACAGAAATATTTTCA
Source organism: uncultured Candidatus Saccharibacteria bacterium (assembly GCA_937990205.1). Lineage (GTDB taxonomy): Bacteria > Patescibacteriota > Saccharimonadia > Saccharimonadales > Saccharimonadaceae > Nanosyncoccus. The sequence goes on from CALKRO010000157.1 coordinate 3,859, forward strand.
TAATTATCTGCGTAGTACTCAAAATCTATACCTTCAAACAATCCAAGCTCAGTGGTTTTTTTATAAATCAAATCGCTAACGTAGTGAATGTACGCATTAGCAGTAATTCTATCTTCTGCTTGTTTGATTATCTTCTGTTCGTTCATATCCAAGATGATTATTCTGGGTTGGCGTAGTCATCATTTTCCAAATAATCAGGACAGGTATCCTTATCGCCATCTTCCATATACCAACAGTTTTTCGTGGTATAGAAAGTTTTGCGAGTGACATTATTCTTGTCGTCATTTAACTGAACAGCGAATTCTGGGTATGGGA
>CALKRO010000158.1 GCA_937990205.1 uncultured Candidatus Saccharibacteria bacterium
AAAAGTGAAATAACTACAAGATTGGCTATATTATAATGAATATAAAATTATGGACCCAATACGATGAATAGACAAGAAATTATAAGACGGCTAAGAGGCTTAAAATTACCTAAAAATGAATACTACGTTCTCTCTGGAGCGTCGTTAGTATTACGGGGGATTCGTGAAATATGTTCCGATATTGACTTATGCATATCCGAAGAATTATTTAACAATGTAAAAGATAGATTAAAGATGACACCTGATAAATTAAATTCTTGCAATTTTTATCATCTAAGTGACACATTGGAGATAGTTGTTGATAAAAAAGATCATTTTAATATGGAAGAGGGTGATGAATTTAATCTTGAAGACATTAAAACGATTTTGGCTTTTAAGGAATCACGTAATCTTCCCAAGGATCAGCAGGACATAGTTAATATAAAGAAATATTTAAATAAAAAATCCCCAAGCGAAAAGACGGATTCTCTCATATCATGACATTGTAATATAATAAAAATATGAAAGTACACGAGATGAATCTGCAGCCAAAATATTTCGATTTCATTAAGGCTGGGACTAAGCGCATCGAGCTTCGTCTTTATGATGAGAAGAGGCAATTGATCCAACTTGGAAATATTATTGAGTTTGCGAAATCCGAGGACGAAAAATTTAAGGCAGAAGTAGTTGGACTCTTGCGATATAATTCTTTTGCTGATTTGTTTGAAGATTTTGATATCTCTATTCTCGCAGATAGTTCTATGACAAAGCAAGAACTACTAGAGGTGCTTGGAGAATTTTATTCCGAAGAGAAACAGGCAGAATTTGGGGTGATTGGAATTCGCATTAAACTAATCTAAAGATCAAATGTGGAATTTGAGACTATTGTCATGAAAATATATCTCGCATCTTACGCCATGATGACCATGGAGAAAATTAGCAAAAATGAAGGCGATGAATTAACTGGAAAAAGAGCCGTTTTTATTCCGACTGCTGGGGACCCGTATGAGGATAAGGTTTTTGTCGTAGCCGATAAAATTGCGCTACAAAAATATGGCATTGAGGTAACCGATTTAGATTTAAAAAATAAAACGGGAGAAGAGATTAATAAATCACTTGCCATGGCTGATATTTTATTAGTTGCTGGTGGTGATACTTTTTATTTGATGGAAAAATTGAAGGAAAGTGGCGCAGATAAGGCTATAAAAAATTTCATTAGCAGAGGCGGAATTTATATCGGGTCAAGTGCAGGGTCAATTGTTTGCTGTCCAACAATTGAGGGTGCAGAAAAATTTGACAATCCAAAATTAGCACCAAATTTAGAAAATTTTAATGGAATGGGGATTTTTAATGAAGTGGTTATTCCGCACACCCACAAAGAAAAATATTTCGAAAGAGTAAAAGAAGCCACAGAGAAACTTACTTCTAAAGGTTTTAAAGTTCATCATTTAACAGATGATGACGTGCTGTTTTTTGATGGAATTAATTATACAATACTGTAGTTTACTTTTATTATTCTCGAATATAGTCAGTATATTCCGGGGAATAGGAGACGGTGTCTTGAATTTTTCCTGGCTCAAATAGACCAATTTCAACATTATCTGGTGGATGAAATTCGGTAGCAGGGTCTAATTCTAATTCGTAAACAATGAAGATAAGTGGTCTATTCGCTGCAGCATCAATCATCTTGAAGATTTTGGGACCAGAAGTGATGACGAACTCGCTCACGCCGATTTCCTCAGTTAATTCCCTTTTTAGGGCTTCATCTATAGTCTCGTAATGCTCAATCCCGCCACCCGGCAAATCCCACTTCTTACCATCTTCTTTAACTAAGAGAGTTTTTCCGTTAAAGTTGATTTTGGCTTTGATGGAAACTCGGTAGTAGGGACTTTTGATTTGCATAGGTTTGGCGTTCTTTTATTGGTAAAGTTTAGTATTCTTTTATTAGTAAAGTTTAGCGTTCTCTTATTAGTAAAGTTTAGCTTCCTTTGGCAACTTGCTGCCTTCGAAAATATCCTTGAGATCTTCTTCTTCGAGGGTTTCTTTTTCGAGAAGTGCATTGGCTACGCGATCGAGAATTTCACGGTTGGCAAGCAAGACAGCTTCCGCGCGCTTAGCGGCTTCATCAGTGAAAGCGCGCATTTCTTGATCAATGAGCTCGGCAGTTTTTTCGGAATAAGGTTTGCCACTGGTGAGAGCGTAGTAAGACGATTCGTCGGATGGAAAAACTTGATTACGAGTCTTGGTGCCTAGGCCTTCGCGAAGAATCATATCCTTGCTGAGTTCGGCAATATGTTTCAAATCTGAAGAGGCACCAGTGGTGACACGATCTTCACCGAAAACGATTTTCTCTGCAATACGACCACCCATCGCACGAGCCATCACATCCTTGAGTTCATAAATATTTTTGTAACTACGATCCTCTGGTGGCAAGAACCAAGTGACACCGCCAGTATGGCCACGAGGGATAATGGTGATTTTATGCACTGGATCGGAATCTGGCAAAACATGTCCGACTACGGCATGACCAGCTTCGTGATAAGCGGTGAGTTTCTTTTCTTCGTCGTTCATCACCTTAGATTTGCGTTCTGGACCAATCGCCACACGTTCGAAAGCTTCGGTGAGATCCTTATTGGTGATTTCCTTGTGACCAACTCTCGCTGCAGTAATGGCGGCTTCGTTGGCAATATTGGCAAGATCGGCACCAGAGGAACCGGCAGTTTTCTTGGCGAGAGATTCAAGGTCAATCGATTCAACGGCTGGCTTGTTCTTGAAATGTACCTTCAAAATTTCGAGACGATCCTTGCGCTCCGGCAAAGTTACCTCGACATGGCGATCGAAACGACCTGGGCGAAGCAGAGCCTTGTCGAGCATATCGATACGGTTGGTCGCAGCAATCACGATGACGCCGGATTCATTATCAAAACCATCCATCTCAACGAGAATTTGGTTCAAAGTTTGCTCATCTTCACGACCGGCACCACCACGAGAATCGCGCTTGTGAGCTACGGCGTCAATTTCATCAATAAAGATAATGCTTGGAGCGTTTTTCTTGGCCTTGCTGAAGAGATCACGAACACGAGAAGCACCGACACCGACAAACATTTCAGCAAATTCAGAACCAGAAATACTAAAGAAAGGAACGTTGGCTTCACCAGCTACGGCACGCGCCATCAAAGTTTTACCAGTACCTGGATCGCCAGCGAGCAAGACACCACGAGGGATTTTGGCACCAAGTTTTTCGTATTTTTTAGGGTTCTTGAGAAAATCGACAATTTCGGAAAGATCTTGTTTGGCGGCTTCGTTACCAGCCACATCGGTGAAAAGGACGCGCTTTTTATCTGGACCGTAAAGCTTGGCACGAGATTTACCGAAGCTCATACTTTCTTTATTAACGCTTTGAGCTTGGCCGAGCATGCGACTAAAGAGGAAGACGGCGAGAGCGATTGGAATCACGAAAGAGGCAATATTGAGAATAATGCCGAGCAAATCTATATCATCCGAATAGGTGATATTTGGGTATTTTTTCAGACATTCGGCAGCATCGTTGCCGGACTTATCAGCACATTTAACGGTGAGACCTTGGTCATAAAGAGTGCCAGCGCCATCCTTTTTGGAATATTTTTTAGCTTTTTGATCCTTGTAAGTGATAGTAAGGTTATTGCCAGCAACATTAATTTCCTGGATTTTGCCATTTTCTTGGTTAGCCTCAGCGATCACCTCGGAAAGCGGCACTTCCTTATGGGCATTTTCACCATTACCGGTGACGTAATTCCAAAAAGCGAGTGAGAGTACGAGGAGAAGTAGGGTCGAAAAAATCGAACGGAAGGTGTTCGAAGGGCCATTTTTCTTCGATTTGTTATTATTTGATTTCACAAATTTGATTTTAGGGCGATTCGAATCAGTATTTGAATTATTCATATCTATAATTTTAACATATTTATTGCATAATTAACGGAAATGTGGTAGATTAAAAGAGTAGTGTTTCGGGGCGTGGCACAGTTGGTAGCGCGCGGCGTTTGGGACGCTGAGGTCGCAAGTTCGAGTCTTGTCGCCCCGACCACATCAAGTATTGCGACTATTTACATGGTCGTTTTTTATTTATGTTTGTCTTAATCGAACTTGCGGAACGTCCCAAGGGGTAAACGCAAGTTCGAGTCTTGTCGCCCCGACCATTCAAGGAGGAGAAATA
>CALKRO010000159.1 GCA_937990205.1 uncultured Candidatus Saccharibacteria bacterium
ATTTACCAGAAAATCCTTACCGCTCGGCGCATAGCCAATCCGAAAATTCAAAATCGAATTACGATCCAAGTTTCTCTGATAAAACGCGTAATCTCGAATTTTTTCATTTTTCACTAGGCATGCCTGATAAAATTTCGTCGCCAGCTCCAAAATTTCTCGCATTTTCATCTTCGTACGCGACACTTGCATATCACCATTCGAATATTTTTTCAGCTCCACCCCTGCTTTCGCCGCTAATTTTTCCAAAGCTTCCGGAAAACTAATCCCCTCTACTTCCATCACAAACGAGAAAATATCCCCACCTTTGTTGGCTGAAAAATCATGCCAAATCCCCTTATCCGGCGACACCATAAAAGAAGGTGTTTTATCAACACCCCAGGGCGAATGCCCCTTCAAGGTCGCACCACTTCGTTTCAGCTCAATATATTCCGATACCACATCTTCGATCGGTAGCCTGGCGCGAATTTCCTCCTTTGCATCTTGCATAACTCAATTATAACAAACCTCTATGCTATAATTAAAGCATGGACAATATGGCTTATCTTCAACAAATCGCCTCTAATTCTTCCAAACCGAATCCAGGCAAACAAAGTTCCCCTTTCGCTTTTCTCGATAAAATCATTCCCTTTCTCACTTTACGTAATATTTCCATCGCACTTGGCCTTATTTTTGTCTTGATTCTTTTTAGTGTTTTTTCTGGCACCAAAAAAATTGTCGAAAATCGCGATCGTGATAGTTTAATTTCAAGTTATTATCTTGCCAAATACATCAACGAAGAACTTATCGATAATTACAAGGACTACATGCAATCCTCCGATGTTCGCGGTATCACCGCCTCACTTCAAGCCGTACTTGCCGAACTTGAATTAAATGAAAAAAATCTTCTGAACTCTGAATTTGGTATTCCTGAATTAGAATCTGTTTATAACGAATCCGACCTTGCCACTAACCAAAAAAATACCGTCACCAAGGTTGCCGAAGAATTCGAAAATGGCCGCATCTCTGCTCGCCTTGATCGTTTTGCCCTACGCGAATTTCCCCTACTTCTGGCTTATTTAATTAATTATCAAACCGAAGCCGAAACTCGCACCACCAATCAAAAAGTCAAAGCAAATACCGTCGAGCGTGTAAAAAATCTCGAAAATATTAAGTCCCAATACGAAAATTTTAAATCTTCCGCCATCTAAAATTACAAAGATATCTTCCTAAAAACCGTATTGCAAACTTAGTTACGGCATAAAAATAAGTCGCTCCTCGCGACCTATTTTTTCTAAACTTATTTCTGATGTTTGCGAATATCTTTCAAGACTTCAAGAATTTGTTCATCAGTGGTTGGTTCAGCCTTCTCTTCCTGTTCCTTCTTGAATTTGCCGATAAACTTGTTCATGATTTTAATGATTAAGAACACACAGAATGCAATAATCAAGAAATCTACCATATTTTGCAGGAAGTTTCCATAACGAATGTGAGCTGCGGAATCTTGACCGAATAGATTTGGGATGGTAATTTCCAAATTGCGAAAATCTACTCCACCTGCGATTAAGCCGACCAGTGGCATAATGATATCGCTTACTAATGATGAAATAATTTTTTGGAAGGCGCCACCGATGATCACACCGACTGCGAGGTCGAGCACGCTACCACGATTGATGAATTCCTTAAATTCTGTCACAAAGCTCGATTTGCTCACTTTTTCGACATTTTTCTTGAGTTTTTTCAATTCTTTTTTCATAGGCTCATTATATGAGATTTTTCTTTTTCCCGCAAATAAAAATAGGCCTCTCGACCTATTTTTCAAACTATTTTTCGACCTATTTTAGGACTCTAGGATTTTAGTCCGCCATCTCTTTCGTCAAATTGTAGCTTAATCGCACCAAGTCCTCGATTTTATCTTCCTCCACTTGACCACTCAGCACAATTTCTACTCCTCCCACACCGAAATAACGCGAAGTCATCACCGATTCGAATTCTTCTTTTAAAATCTTCGACAAATTTCGATCACATCGTACTTCCAAAGTATTTTTGCGTTCTACTAGGAACACTTTTCCATTTGGCGCCAAATAAATATATTCTTCTAAATTCGGATTTTTCGTATCTGCGTGAATATCAAAAAATCTTTCTTTTTTAAATTCCCCAATTCCACTAACTTTTTCTATTTCAAACATCTTATTTCTTTATATATTTACTGTAGTATTTTAATTCTTCAATCGACCCCAAAATATCATCGAGCGCCAAATGCATTTCCCTTTTGGTAAATTTTTTCTTCATCACATTTTCGAAATACAATTTAAAGGCTGACACATCGAGCATGCGATAATGTAATCGTTCGTTCAATTTCGGCCACTCTTTCACGATAAATCTTTTATCCTGATGAATCGAATTTCCCGCCAGATATACTTCCTCGCCGAAATGATCATCGATGAATTTTAATAGCATTTCTTCCACCTCATTCACTGGAAGTCCAGCCTTATTTTGTTCACAAAGTTTTTGATAAGTCTCTTCGTGTTTTTCCCAAAACTCCCCCACCATACGTTCTTTAATTAATTTTTCCGAAACTTTCACCGTCGCGGTCATTTGCGCCATCGGATTCAATTCCCAATCTGTCGCAATTACTGCCACTTCCAAAATCTTGTCCTTTTCTGGATCTAGACCTGTCATTTCCAGGTCCATCCAAAGTAATTTCGCTTTTTTCGGCATTACATTTGCTCCGGTACTTCAATACCTAGTAAATTCAAACCGTGAGTCAAAACTTTTAGGTAAACTAAGATAATTTTGCCTCGTTCTAGCTCAAATTCTGAACCCGCCACCTGTACGTGTTCATAAAAACGACTAAATTCTTGCGCCAATTCATAGAGGTAAGTACAAATTTTATTTGGCAAAAGTTCCCGCACGGTTTCTTTCAAAACATCTGGGTACTGAATCAATTTCTTCATCAAATTACGTTCGTATATCGAGATATCCGCAAGATATTTTGCTTCTTTTTCCGCTGAATCATTTTCTGAAATTAAAGCCTCAGCCTCCGATTCAACTTTATTTAATTCCCCACTAATGCGGCCACTGAAGATTTTACCCAAAATTTTCTTCGCACGCACTGCCGAATATTGCAGATATGGACCAGAATTTCCCGTCATCGAAACTGACTCTTTTATATCAAATATGATATCTCCGCCAATTTTATATTTAGCTAATGCATACTTCAGAGCGCCCATCAAAACTTTCTCGTCGCTCGATTTTTCCATCGCCTCGCGCACCATTTCAATCACATCAATCGCGCGTAAGAAGTTTCCTTTTCTCGAAGACATTTTTTCATTACCTGGCAATTTCACTTGGCCGTGCGTAATGTGTAAAGTCCTACTTGAAAGTTCCGGCGCGTATTGCGAAATCGCCGAAAGCACCACTTTCATATATTCGATAATGTCGTTACCGGTAATAATAATCGATTTATCAAAGTGAAAATCTTTATATTTCTCAAAAATCAAACCTGTATCTTTGGCTTCGTAAGTTGGCAGGCCATTATTATTAATAAATACCCTGGTATGAAGTCCATGCTTATCGCCACGGTAAACCACCGCCCCATCCGACATCTCATAAACCCCGTTCTTAAGCTCGCGACGCACAGTCTCTAGACCAGTCTTCGCCACCGTCGATTCAGGGTAATATTTATCAAATTTCACCTGCAAACGCTTATAAAAATTCTCAAAATACTGATAACTATTCTTGCGACCCCAGAAGTAAAGTTCCGCTACTCTGGCACGTTCTGGGTCTCCGCTATAATCTGCATCTCCCCCCGCTTCCGCAATTTCGAAAATCATCTTATTTAATTTCACAATTTCCGCGTGCGCTTCTGCACTATCTTCATCAGCCCTGGTGCCAAACACGTAACATTCTGCCAGTAAATCTGCCACTTTCTCTGGTGACAAATCTGTCGGAATTTGGTCAATTTTACGTAACATGCCATACATATTTCTAGCCACATGTAATCCGATATCACCACCGAAATTTGCACGCACCACTTTACCGCCGGCATATTCAATCACGCGTGAAATTGCTTCCCCCACAATCGAAGTGTATAGATGGCCAACATGTAACACCTTGAATGGGTTCGGATCGGAAAATTCACAAATCACCGTCTGACCAGAATATTCGTCTGATGATATATTTTTTGTAAAATCTTTTTCGAACTTATCGATATTTTTTAGAAGATTTTTATTGCTTAATTTGAAATTCAAAAACCCAGGCCGTGCGATTTCCACTTCCAAATCCGTCTCGCCGAGTCTACGCACGATTTCTTCTGCGATTTCCATCGGATTTTTCTTTAATGTTTTCGCTAATAACATCGCCACATTTGTCGCGAAGTCGCAGCCAGTATTCTCTGGTGCTGGCGTCAAAACTACATCCATTTCTACGGAGTATAGTTCGACGATCGTCTTTTTTAGGGTATTTTGAATTTCTTCCATATCTCTATTTTATCACAATTTTAATTACACAACATTTTTCAAAAAATACAAAAATTTCATATAATCTCGATCGTCTCTCTGCTAGCCAAAAAAAAATAGCAGTCCTTAAACTGCTATTTTAAAGCTTACTTTTAGAACTTTAAGTTTTTTATTTTAAGCTTTTTACAAATTCCATAAATAATGGGTGCACACGTAAAGGTCTCGATTTCAGCTCTGGGTGTGCTTGTGTTCCCACGAAGAATTTCTTGCCCGGAGCCTCCACGAATTCCACCAATTTTCCGTCTGGTGATGTACCCGAAACCACCACACCACCTTTTTCGATTTCCTTAAGGAATTTTTGATTTACTTCATAACGATGACGATGACGTTCTACGATATTAGTTTTTCCGTAAATCTTAGCTGTTTTACTCCCTTTAACTAATTTCGCCGGAAAATCTCCGAGACGCATACTGCCACCCGTCGATTCCTTCCCCTCTTGTCCATTCATCAGATAAATTACGTTTTCTTTAGTTTCTTTATCAAATTCCTCCGAATTCGCCTGCGTCAGTCCTGCTCTTCTCGCGCTCGCGATACAAGCCACTTGCATTCCTAAACATAATCCGAGGTAAGGCACGTCGTGATCCAGAGCGTAATTTGCTGCCGCGATTTTCCCCTCCACTCCACGATTACCGAAACCACCCGGCACCACTAGACCATCGACTTCTGACAACATTTTTTCGTCAACTTTTTCCGCATTGATCCACCTAAGATCCAAATTCACATCATTCCAAGCCACCGCTGCTTTCAAAGCTTCCGTTACACAAATGTAGGTATCTTCATTCCCCACATACTTTGCCACCAGCCCCACCTTCACGGTTTTTTCATTCACTTGAGCCCGCTTCTTCGAAAATTCTTCCCAAGCAGACATATCTGGTTCACTGTCATCCCCCACAAAATCATTCAAAATCTCTAACACCCCAGATTTCAAAACATTAAATGGCACATCGTATACCGAATCAATATCTGG
>CALKRO010000160.1 GCA_937990205.1 uncultured Candidatus Saccharibacteria bacterium
TTCGTTTGCCCCAGCTTCCACCATCATCACCTTGTCGTCTTTCACGGCAACCACGAGATCAAGATCGGAGGCTTCGCGTTCTTCTGGGCTCAAGAAGGCCTTAAATTCACCATTCACACGACCGATACGAAGACCTGCGACTGGTCCATCAAACGGTACGCCAGCGTTTAAAAGAGCTGAGGAAGCGGCAATCATCGCCACAACATCAGGACGGAAGCTTGGGTCCATCGAGAGGACGGTAGTGACAACCTGAACTTCTTGACGATAGCCTTTCGGGAAGAGTGGACGAATCGGGCGATCAATTAGACGACCGACCAGAATTGCTTCATCGGCTGGCTTGCCTTCACGCTTAATAAACTTCGAACTAGAGATTTTACCTGAGGCGTAGAACTTTTCTTCGTAATCGATCGAGAGCGGGAAAAAATCTTGCACCACCGGTTTTTCACTGACGACCACCGAGCCGAGCACCACAGTATCACCATAGGTGACAAGAACCGAGCTGGTAGTGCGAAAACCGACGCGATTAACTTCGATCGTGAGCTTCTTACCACAAAAATCTCTCGACAAGCTAAAGGTTTGCTTGCCAGTAGGGTTGATAATATCCATATTTTCCTTTCTGGGAAAACACCAGATAAGTGCTTTGAAGGTTTCAGAAAACTTATCCGCCGTCTTCCCGCTTATAACTATTCAATTATAGCACAAATGGCGATTTTTAGGGCGCTTCAGCAGCCCATCAGGGGTGAAATTTGCATTTTTATGATGTTTATGTTACAATAGAGTTGTTACTTGCGGCCCGTATGTATATATGGCGCCACTGAATGCACCTTACGAAAAGGAGTGTAAAAATGATCAACACCGATACGAATGCAGTATTGAATTTTGAAGAAGATTCAAATGAAGATGGCCGGGATAATCCAGCTAATGAATGGAAATTGGTAGTTTCAAAAAAGAAGCTGCCCAATAATCATGGGAATGCAAAATTCAAAAAGCCTCAAAGAAAGTCCTACACTAATATTGCTCACAGAGAAGTCTACATTGAAGAGCAGCTATCCAAAGAAATTGAGCCGAACTACGATCCAATCGATGCGGCAAAAATTTCTTACCCAATCGCCATCATTAAGGGTAAATTGCCGGAGGAAAAACGCATGAGACTCGACAAGAATGGCGTGCCTTGTGGCAAAGTAGAGGTGACGCCTTTTGTAGAAGATTTTTGGCTTCCTTATAAGAAGCAAATCAGACTTGACAAGAATGTCGATATTGCGATAATCCACTACCCCTTCAAATATAATGGGCAGCGGTACACTAAAATTTGTTTTCAGCTGAATAATCTCTACGATGAGCCGGAATTAAATAATGGTTCTGGTTACCTGTACCAGCAGTTAACTAAAAGAAATAAGCAAGTGAATCTCTTCGAGAGTCAAAATGATGCCAGCAAGGTGAAGATGACCTACGTGGCACCATCTGAACTTGATGAGTTCATTAAAGAACTTAGACAGATGTCCCCCAATCACCGAGCTGAACGAATCGTGCGCAAAACTGCACGCCCGACAATGGAAGAAATTGAGAAGGTGGTATGCGATTCATCACTACACTGTGTCAGGAAACTTCTGGCGGAATATATTAAATTCACCGGAAGAAAAGACATTAAATTTGTGACGTACAGCGCTTGCAAATCCAACGAGGATAGGATATTAAAAGAGCTGGAGGAATCTGGTCAGATTAATCTCTAAAATTATCTATGTTTCTAAATAAAATGATATTTCTGAACACATGAGATTTTGTAACTACACACCTTTAATTTTATTCGAGGAGAGCTTTAGAAGTTCTCCTCTTTTTCTTGGTTTCATTTTTTGATTTTTGATAAATTTTTAGGCACAAAAAATACCCCCGAGGGGGTATTAATTATTGACGTATTATTTACGTAGACCGAGTTTGGCAACTGTTGACTTGTAAAGCTCAAAATCAGTTTTCTCGAGGTACTTCAATAGACGTTTGCGGCGACCAACCATTTGCATGAGTCCGCGACGAGCCATAAAATCGTGCTTATTCACCTTTACGTGCTCAGTGACTTCTTTGATACGCTCAGTCAAGATAGAAACTTGCACCTCTGGAGAACCCACATCTTTTGCATTGCGAGCAGTGGCTTGAATGGCCTTAGCTTTGTTCTCTTTTGTAATCATATTGGTGCTATCTTAACATAAGAGAGCAGGAATTTCAAGAGGTTGGATTTATTTTTCTCAATTTTCTGTCATAAAATTATCTAAGGTGACCGCGTCCTCGATTTTATATGGGCCGACTTGAATACGTCGAAGTGCTGTAAGGTAGGCAGAAGTGCCGAGTGATTTTCCGATATCCTCGCCCAGGGTGCGAATATAGGTACCAGAAGAGACGTGGGTGCGAATTTTAAGTGTAGGATATTGATAATTGAGAATTTCTAGAGCATAAATTTCAACCTGACGGGAAGGCATTTCGATTTGCTTGCCCTCGCGAGCCAATTGATAGGCGCGCTTGCCATTAATCTTTATGGCTGAAAAAGCAGGAAGCGTTTGAGTAATTTGACCAAGAAAATTTCGGCAGACTGCTTCAACTTCTTCTCTAGTCGGAATTCTCGTCACCTCATGAGTGGTAATTTCACCCTCGGGATCACCGGTGGTACTGGATTTGCCAAGCTCGATAGTAGCCTCGTACCACTTATCGAGTTTCAAAAAAGTGTCAGAAAGCTTGGTGGCCTTATGAGTCAAAATAATTAGGAGTCCGGTGGCGAAAGGATCAAGTGTGCCGGTGTGACCAACCTTCACCTTTTTCCCTTCTTGCTCACTGAGTTTACGACGGACCCGCGCGACCACGCCAAAAGAAGTCATCTGGTCTGGCTTATCGATTAATAATATATCCGGATTTTGACGCGGGTTGAGATTGATGGTCGATTCTGGATTTTCGGTATGAGGATTGATCTCGGGTAAGTTTGATTCTGGGTTCATTTTTACATTCCTGGGATATGAAAGGCGGTTGGGTC
>CALKRO010000161.1 GCA_937990205.1 uncultured Candidatus Saccharibacteria bacterium
AAAATATGCAAGGCATGTTCGCCAATCTGATGAATATCCAAGAAATTGATCTTTCGCAGGCTGACTTCAATACCTCGAATGTGACGAATTTCTTTGGGATATTTTATTACGGATTACATTCTGTTAGTCCCTCGAAATTACGGAGGATTTATGTTGATGCTACTAAAGATTTTAACCTCTCAAGTGCGAAACCGGTTGATTATTCTAAATCAATAAATTTTCATATGTTTCTAGGTCAATTCATACTTCATGGTGGGCAGGGGTCTTCGGCTCCAGATCCATACACCGCTGATCTCTCTTGGCTCCGGATTGACCGTGGTGCCGCCCAGCCAGGTTATTTTACCGCTAAGTAATTTGACAATCTCATTTTCTTCGCTATAATAGAAACATATACTTTTAATATCCGGCCGCAAGGTCGGATATTTTAGACTAAAAGAAAGGAAAATATGGAAGGCTTAGACCTTAAACAGATGTCTCAGATGGTGAAAGTTATCGCCGAAGAGAAGAATCTCCCAGAAGAAACTGTTTTGAATATTATTGAAACTGCCATTGCCGCCGCTTGGCGTAAAGAAGAAGGTGAAAAGGACATGAATGTTCGCGCCGTACTTAACCGTGAAACTGGTGGCGCTACGGTCTTCATCGCTAAAGAAGTCATTGAAGATGGTTTGGCTTACAATCCAGCTACTGAAATCCCAGAAGGTGAAGCTGAAGGTAAGGCTATCGGTGAAACTTTTGAGGAATCTCACCCAGTTACTAAATTCGGTCGCGTCGCTTCCATGACCGCCAAGCAGGTAATCATGCAGCGCCTTCGCGAAGCTGAACATGAAGCCATTCTTTCCATCTTTGAAGATAAAATTGGTACCATTATGACCGGTATGGTGGCTCGCGTCGACCGTAATATTGTACGTATCGATTTTGGTCGTACTACCGGCATCATGCTTAAATCCGACCAGATTGACGGCGAGTATTATCAAGTTGGTTCCCGTATCAAGGTTTTAATCAAGACCATTGAGCGCAACGAGCGTGGTGCTCAACTTCTTGTTAGCCGTAGCTCTGCCGACTTCATTAAACAGCTCTTCGTGCAAGAAGTTCCAGAAATCGAAACTGGTGTGGTCGAAATTCGTGCTATCGCTCGCGAAGCTGGTCGCCGTACCAAGATT
>CALKRO010000162.1 GCA_937990205.1 uncultured Candidatus Saccharibacteria bacterium
TATGTGGGGAGCGACACTTTATATGAATGCCCTAATGCTATCCAAAATATTTTACGTGATAGAATTAGAGGAGAAGCATTACGGTACAATTCTTCGAAACACTGATGTTATTAATTATAAAGTTACAAATGATGAAGAGTCTCGCCGCAAACTAAAAGATTGGTATGACATCGACTATAAAAAAGATTAATAATTATTTATAACCCAAAAAAGACTGGAATCGCTCCAGTCTTTTTATAAAGTATGATATTATTATTTTAGAAACCCCTTATGTTTAGTACTTTAGAAAGAGAGGTCTTATTATGATCAAACTTAAACGTTTCCTGCCCGTGGTATTGTTATCTATGGTTGTACTCATTCCAAGCAAGGCTTATGCTGCACATGGTAGAATAATCGATAATACAGAAAATCGGTATATATCCGGTGTCTGGGTAGAGGTGTATGGTGGTCAGTCCGGCTGGGCTCGCCTTCAAAGATTCGCAGAGCCAATTCAAGTTGACTGGAGCTATAACACTCATGGTAAGCCATACTCATTACACATTGGAGTTGGCGGTACAGAAGAAGATTGGGCTCATAATCTACACACCGAAGTGTTGGACGATAGTCCAAGATCTAGGTTAACGAACATTTATTATACCGGCGTCCTATGGAACAGGAGGTATGTTGTATCGACCAAATAAGGTAAAAGATCTTTCACAAAAATCCTGAGCATGATTAAAAACTGCTCAAATTTCATAAAATATTATTTAAAATAAAAGAGTAAAATTATGGCACAGCTAAAATCTAAAAAAGAACCATCATCTATGAAGCTACAAAATATTGGTTTAATCGCATTGATTTTAATTGGCCTTGCAACAATTATTTTAAACATTATGTTAGCAAATGCGGTAGGGACTATAATTAAATTACAGCAAGCACATTTTAATACTCTTTATAACCAGGTGAAAGTCTTAGATCTGAAGACTACTAACGATGAATCTTCGCGTAATGAATTAAAAGAATATTATAATATCGACTATAAAAAAGATTAATAATTATTTATAACCCAAAAAGACTGGAATCGCTCCAGTCTTTTTTAATAATTTCATGGTAAGCTTTTGCTTTCGCAAAATCTTTCCATTCTGCGTCGATCAAATAAAGAAAATAAATTTTCTTTATTTTTCCTCCTTGAATGGTCTGGGTGACCAGATTTGAACTGGCGACCTCGCAGTCCCGAACCGCGCGCGCTACCAACTGCGCCACACCCAGATATGTTTATCTTACCACGAAAACACAAGATTATCACAATTATGTTATAATATCAAACGATATGAGTAAACTATATAAAAGAACTAAAATTTTGGCTACCGTTGGTCCAGCCGTCTTCACTGAAGAAAAAATTGCCGAGTTAGTCATGGCAGGCGTTAACTGCTGCCGCCTCAACTTCTCTCACGGAAGTTACGAAGAACGCGATGAGCAAATCGCTTGGATTAAAAAAGCTGCTGAGAAAAAAGGCCGCTCCGTCGCTATTCTCCAGGATCTTCAAGGTCCTAAGATTCGCCTTGGCGTGATTAAAGACAATCATTACGAAGTTAAGCCAGGTGACGAATTGATTCTCGATTATGCCGTCACTGAACACGACGGTTCGAATCTTCTTCCAGTTCAGTACAATCTCGCTGAGCGCATGAAAGTTGGTGAACCTCTCTTCATCTTCGATGGTAAAATTCGTTCTACCGTCACGGAGATCGTAAGTGAAACCGCTATCAAGGTTAAGGTTGAAAACGAAGGTACGATTATGAGCCGCAAGGGTCTCAACCTCCCAGATACCGACTTCGGTGGTGATGTAATTACCGAAAAAGACATGGCTGACATCGAATTCGGTGCCACTCGTGACTTTGACTATGTCGCAATGAGCTTCATTCAAAGCGCCGATGACGTCGAAAGACTTCGTCAAATCTTGGTTTCTCTCGGTTCTACCGCTCAAATTATTGCTAAAATCGAAACCAAAAAAGCAATCGAAACTGATGAAAAAATGGAAGCTATCGTTCAGGCTGCAGACGGTATCATGGTCGCTCGTGGTGATATGGCTGTTGAAGCTGGTAACGAAGTTGTCCCTATCGTCCAACGTAAACTTATTAGTCTTTGCCGCAAGCACGGTAAACTCTGTGTCGTAGCTACTCAGATGCTCGGCTCCATGGTCGACAATCCAAGCCCATCTCGCGCTGAAGTTTCCGACGTTGCTAACGCTGTGATTCAA
>CALKRO010000163.1 GCA_937990205.1 uncultured Candidatus Saccharibacteria bacterium
ATTATAAAACTCAGCCGCACCATCGCCGATTATGATAATTCACCAGAAATCAGACTCGAACATCTCAAAGAAGCTATCTGCTTTACTACCTTTTCACCCTGATTTACCCCTTGAAAATCCCTAAAAATTTTGTTATAATTCACCCTAAGGTTAAAAAGAAAGGAATCAACATTAGTACTAAAACTTCACGCACCAAAATCAATGGAGAAATCCGCTATGAACAGGTACGCGTTATTGGCACTAATGGAGAGCAGCTTGGCATCATGTCAAGCAAAGAAGCTCAGGTTCTGGCCCGGGAGCAAGGTGTCGACCTCGTCGAAATCGCAGGTAATGCCACCCCTCCGGTCGTTAAAATCATCGATTGGGGTAAATATCAATACCAAAAGATGAAGGAAGAGGCTAAAAATCGTAAAAAAGCTCGTGAAAAGCAATCCGAGCTCAAACAAATGAAGATTGGTCTCAAAATCAGCGACAATGACCTCAACATTAAAATCCGCAAAATTAAGAGTTTTCTCGAAGATGGCGATCACTGCCGTATTATCATTACCTTCAAGGGTCGTGAGATGGCACATAAAGAAATTGGTTCTCAACTTCTTGATCGTATTCTCGAACAAATGGCCGACTGCGCCATTGTCGAAGGAAAACCACAATTTGCTGGACGCAATTTATCAGTCGGAGTACGAAAAAAGTAATTTCCTACTTTCAAGGTTCCCTGATCGCACATTGAATACTAAATTAACTAAAAGGAAAGCCTATGCCAAAGCTTAAAACTCACAAAGGTACCGCTAAGCGTATTAAAATTTCCGGCACCGGTAAATTAATCCGCGAACGCGCCTATGGCAACCACATTCTTGCCAAAAAATCTAAAGCCCGCAAACGTAACATGAAGACTGCTGGTGCAGTCGAGGGTAAGATTGCTAAAAACATTAAAAGCGCATTAGGAGTTTAATCATGAGAATCAAAAGAGGTGTTGCCGCACGCGCAAAACATAAGAAAATTCTAGCTGCCGCTAAGGGTATGCAACATTACCGCACCCGCAGCTTCCGTCTAGCTAAACAAGGTGTTATTAAGGCCCTTCGCTACGCTTACCGCGACCGCCGTAATCGTAAACGCGATCTTCGTGCTCTCTGGATCACTCGTATCAATAACGCCGCTCACCAATATGACTTGAACTATTCTCAACTCATTAATGGTATGAAAAAGCAAAATATCGCTGTTGATCGCAAGATCTTGGCCGAATTAGCCGTCAACCAACCAGCTGCCTTCCAGGCAATTGTCGAACAAGTTAAAAAGGAGATTAAATAATGGCTATTTGCGAAATTTCCGGTAAAGGAAAAATGTACGGTCATAATGTAAGCTTCTCCCAGCACAAGACCCGTAAAGTTTTCAAACCAAACATCCAAAAGAAAACCCTCCTTATCGGTGGTAAAAAACTTAAAATCAATGTCAGTACCGCAGCTCTTCGTACTTTGAAGAAAAAAGGTTTGATCAAATAATTTATTCAATCCAATACAACAAAATAGACCCGTAAGGGTCTATTTTTAAGCTATCAGTAAGCCGGGTTTTGTAACTAAAAGGTGCAAATACTTTCATCACAAGTAAAACCACAATAAAAGTTTCTTCCCTTTTTAGCCGATAATCATCTATCTAGATATTTTGTTGCCAAAATATTCAAGCGGTAAGCGTGCATCTTCGAACCAAAGTTTAGTAGCACTCCTTGCAGCCAGTAGGGTTTGCCATCAACCATGTCACCATGGATTGCCGTAAGCTCTTACCTTACACTTTTCACCCTTACCCGAAGGCGGTATTGTCTCTGTGGTACTTTCCCTATTCTTCAATTTTTTAGGCCGAAGCCGTCTAAATTTTCGAACGGTCGCCATTAACGACTACTGCGTTCTATGCTGCCCGGACTTTCCTCTTGGCTAAGCCAAGCGATTATCTTTCAAGCTCTACATCTATCTTATCACAATTTTTGTGATATTTTTATTACTCAATATTTTTGTTACTCAATTTAGTGACAAATCCAGACTCACTTCTTTAAAGTCAAATATCCTGGCGTCCCTGGGCGATCAATCCTCATCCATTTCCAATTAGAAGAACTTAATTCGCTCTCTTCCATCTTTGAACCATTCCCCCCTACCAGATTCACACATCCTCTAAATACCCCCAACCAACTAAGATTCCTATTTGGCCCACCTGGTATTAAATCACTTGTCGCATATATAGTTTTTAGTTTAACATCTTCTGCAAACATTGTCCCAACTTGCTCCACCCTTGACATATCAAAATTCGATAAATCTAACTCTTCAAGTGAAGACATATCCTTAAACATGTCTGCCATGACACTAATCTTAGAGGTTTTAAATCCTGATAAATCTAATCTCTTTATACTAGAAGCCCCCATAAACATCTGATAAAAGCTCGTTACCTTTGAAGTGTCAAAACTACTTAAATCTAATTCCTTTAAATTACTCATACCACTAAACATTTGATTACAATATTGGGATAATTCAATTTTTTCTCCCTCTGTAAAATAATAGAGCGTCTTCAAGCTAGAGTCATACCACATTAAAATTTCATATTGCGAATCGCGTGATTCCAAATTTCTCACATTTAAAGTCCCCTCCGCTGGTGGGGTGGCACTTCTTTTAATATAATTTATATTTTCTACACCACCAGCTAAATTTCTCATAGCTGTATAAAACGAAGAGTCACCTTCCTTGGCATTCCCAAACGGATTCGCCACAAATGACACCACGATTTTATTTGAATAAACATCATCACTTAAATTTCGGCCAATCCGCATCCCCACATCCAGCGTGTAATTCCCCGCCGATTCATGTTCACTTTCAATAAACTTTTCGCGCGCTGACTTCTTTGGAATTGGTGAATATTTAGTATTATCACGCAACTTATAGCCCCACATATTATTTTCAAAGTCTGAAAATTCTCGCTGATCCGGCAACGGATTAATTTTCGTCGGATTTTGTGGTCTCGTCGGCACCAAAGCCTGTTCCTCACTTGCCGTACTAATCGTGGCATAAAAGCCATTTTTCACATGGCCGTTATAAGTGCCATTAATTTCAAATTTAAAAAATCCATCATGATTATTTGTCATTTCATTCGCATCCACCTCAATAGTTTTCGAGGAATCAATCGAAGCCGACAAAGAAGAGATATATAACGCTTCTGCTTTATTTTGGCATAAGCATAATCCCAAAAAACTTGCACACAAAATTCCTAGACCAAAGATCCGTTTATCTGCAAAAAATACCTTCACTAGTTCTCTCCCATTTCCCCTAGTTTACCACAAGCGGTATAAAATATCATCAAAAAAATCTCTAATTTTTCAAAACTATAATATCATCAGAATCAACTTTTATTTCTTACTGTATACTATTACCGAAGAAAGTGCCTAAATCTTTTCAATCGTGTATTCGTCTAAAACTTCATTTAATTCCGCATCCGCCGCTTGATTTTGTTCACGCCTCACATGCGTGAATGCCACTGCGTCAAATCGCTGAATCAATTTCAAAATTTCCTCATACACCGGCAAAATATCACTATTTTTTACCGTATAAATTCCATTCATTTGATTTACCATCATCAAATTATCCGACACGAATTTCACAGTTTTAAATCCATATTCTAGTGCCTTTTCAATCCCCGCCTTCAAGCCATAATATTCCGCCAATCTCGAAGTAGCATAGCCGATAAATTCCCCACCCCTCTCTACCTCCTTGCCATTTTCATCAATAATTACGTAACCAATCGCTGAAGGTCCTGGATTTCCCCTCGATCCCCCATCCGTATAAATTGTCGCCCCTAGCACTGCCGCTCTCGCGTCAATCCGATTCACTTTTCCAATTTTCTTATGTCCAAATTCTACGCTAATTACCGAAGCAGTATCGTCCGCCAATCGAAAATTCGAGTTTACATCCGTCGAGAAGCTCACATATTTATAAGCTGAATATTTATCACTTAATTCAAGCTTTAAATCGCTATTTTCCGCCAAAGTTATATCATATATGATATATAAATTATAAATATTCGACCCATCACTTTGATTTGTAAAAGTAATTACATCACGAATTTTAATTGTCTCAATCTTCTGATTCAAAGTCTCAAAAATTGTTCGCCCCATCGCCTCTTCTGGCTGCTCACCAAAATTAATCTTCCCCGCCGGCAAACTCCATATCACCGCATCCGAGTCATCATGTAATACTTTTTTCAGTAACAAAAAGCTATCATCCTTTTTAATAATTCCGACTACTCTAACTTTTTGCTTCATCCATTCCCACCAAAATTCTCATGGTTAATATGTCTATTATAGAACAAAAAATCCTAGTGGCATATATTTTCCGTAATATCTAACTACGGTGGGTAAAATCTTATGTAATAATTCCACAGAACCATTACCACGAAATCCCTTAACATGACTATACAGAAAATCATGTTGCCACTAGGATAATTTGATTATAGCAGTTTAAAAAACTTTCTGCAAATATCAAAATCTCAAAATTACAGGTTAGGCTGCTCCGACTAACAGATAAAATACGCTTAAAATCCCCACCATCACATTATAAGTTAAGGTCGATAATGCACTACCAAAGACCACTAAGAACAAATAAACGAACAAAATCCCCATGCGCATTTCAATAAAGTCCATCACGTCCCTAAGTTTATCAGATAAGAAATAATACAACACCCTCGACCCATCTAATGGTGGAATTGGAATTAAATTAAATGCCATAAAACCCAGGTTCATAATAATCGTTTGACCAAAAATAAATCCCACCACTCCACGATCATTTAATACCCCCGTAAAATGCCCGATTAAAAATGCCAAAAACGCAATCAAAAGATTCATCATTGGTCCCGCTAACGCTACAATCGCCATCGAGCCTTCCCCGTTACTGAGATTTCTCCTATCTACTGGCACCGGCTTCGCCGCACCCAGCACTACTCCACCCGTAAGATAAAGTAAAACTGGCAAAATTACCGAAGTAAATAAATCTAGGTGTACTAAAGGATTTAAAGATAACCTTCCCTCATCCTTCGCCGTCGTATCCCCCTGGAAATATGCCGCATAACCATGCGCCACCTCATGTAATACTGTAGAAATAATGATAATCGTAAAGACAATTATTAGATTATATGCGTTCATATTCATACCTATATTATATCACCCCCAAGCCTCAAATCTGTCCAGTCAACCTTGAACACTATTTTTACTCAGAATCTATCATTGAACACATTTTTATACAATTCCCCACCACTTTACTATGCTTCATCAAAAAACTCGCTATTTCGCGAGTTCATTGAACACATTTTTTAATTAAGTACTACCACTTCTTGTGTAGTTGGTAAATCTTCTACACGCTTAACCTTAAGTTTCTTTTCCGCGCGAGCACTTAATTTAAGTTCCGCTACCATACCGTCGACATTCCCCGTCGCTACGATAAGTTTAGGTCCAATTTCCCTAATTGCACGCACTGAGCTAGTACAGAGGATATCTGAGACACCAATATCATCTAACCCTTCTTCAATATCACCCAAAATACCGATACGCACCCCAGATACACTCACATCGTAGATGGTTTTTGTATTGTTCATTACTGGCACACCTAAGATGGATACTTCCCCAATTTCATATTCACCCGGGCCACTAATCACACCTACACCAAGGTCAGCCGCAATCGTCCCCTCTACGAAATTAATCGTAATCTGCTTTGTACTAGTCTTAATCGTAATGGTTTCTGGACTTTTACTTTCTAATTCAAACATTTTCCTCCTTTATTTGTTCGGCCACCCTGCTATTTTACTAATTCAACATTCCTTCTGGATCATATTGGACAATGTGCTGCATTTCCATAATTTCTTTTAAGAATCGATCTTTTACACTCAAACGATATTTAAAATCATCACGCGAAATGATTACATAATTTAATGGCTTCCCCTCTTTTTTCTCTACTACTTCCGCCCAACGCGAAAGCTTTTTCGTCCTATCATCCCCCACGATCAGCATATCAATTCCATCTTGTCCTGGCACGCGGTTCGTCACAAATAGGAAACTCAGATATGATTTCACTGGGCGAATATATTCATCCCAAGTACTATCTTTCACTGCAGTCTCTACTAATACATTATCTACCTTAGTCGAAAACAT
Source organism: uncultured Candidatus Saccharibacteria bacterium (assembly GCA_937990205.1). Taxonomy (GTDB): domain Bacteria; phylum Patescibacteriota; class Saccharimonadia; order Saccharimonadales; family Saccharimonadaceae; genus Nanosyncoccus. Next base: position 6,170 of record CALKRO010000163.1, read on the forward strand.
CATATTTAGGGCTCTGGCAAATGGGTGCTTAGTGTTCGCTGAATAATAAACCTTATTATCATAGGTTTCGTTCTTAATCACGCCAATTGATTCAAGATTACTTAATTCACGGCGTACGGAATTAATTTGTTCATCGATGACCCTAGTCATCTCCCTGACATAGTAAGAACGTTCGATATTGCTAAAAAATAATGATAATAATTTTGTTCGCGTTTTCGAGCCGAACAATTTTTCTAAAGGAGTTGTATTTTCTTTGCCCATATTACTTATATTTTAGCACCAGAAGCTGTATTTTAGTAGTGTTCAACCTGAAACTTCTCTAAAATCTTCTCTAAAATTTCTTCACGCTTGTACCATTTTATTTCCGGGTTTCGCTTAAACCAAGTCATCTGGCGTTTTGCCAACTGAAAATCTGAGGTCGAAGCTAAATTTATCGCCTCCTCCAGGTTTGAAACTCCGTTCAAATAATCCCAAACGTATCGATAAATATTGCTTTTCATCGCCGGAAGTCCAAAGTCATATTTGGAAGCCAGTTTGCGACATTCCTCATATAGTTTTTCATTAAACATCGACTGAACACGTTTTTTAATACGCTTACCAAGCTCTTCACGGTCAGCTAAAATACCATAAATTTCGTACTCATCCCCCATTTTTTTCCGATCAAGCTCCCCCTTCTTCGCTTCCTCCGAAAATTGATAGTCAAACACCAGCGCATCCACATAAAGACCCGTTCCTCCCACCACAATCGGCTGCCTACCACGCGCTAAAATCTCAGAAATCTTCTCTTTCGCATAGTTTTTCCAATCTACCACCGTGAATCTCTCATCTGGTCGCACCAAATCGAAGCCAAAATGTGGCACACCGCCACGCTCATCGAGACCCGGTTTCGCCGTACCAATATCCATCCCCCGAAAAATCGTCCGCGAATCTGCGCTGATAATCTCGCCCTTAAGACGCTTCGCCAGCTCCACCGCTACCGCCGTCTTTCCGGATGCTGTCGGCCCCACGATTACTATAATTTTAGTGTTCATTTTTAACTATAAAAATCTGGTCAGCGCCACCCCTGTAATTTCACTGACCAGACCCCTCGTTATTTAATATTTTGCAAGTATTCGGCAAGCTCCGTCAATTTCACAGTCTTTTCTGCATCCTTCTCGCGTACTGAAACCGTACCATTTTCCTTGTCGCGCTCACCGACGATTAGTAGCACTGGCGTCTTCATCGAAACTGCGCGCTTAATCTTTTTTCCGAGTGATTCATCAGATATATCTGCGGTATAGCGCAAATCATTATGTTTCAAAGGTGTTTCAAGTGTTACGTCACTTAGGATTTGCTTAATCTTCTCTACATAATCCAAGACCTGATCGTTCACGGTCAAAATACGTACCTGTTCTGGCGCACACCAGAATGGGAACCAACCAGAGGTATGCTCGATAAATACCGACATAAAGCGTTCGATTGAACCCAAAGTAGCATGATGAATCATCACTGGCTGTTCTTTTTCGCCATTCTCGTTCACAAAAGTCAAACCAAAACGTTCCGGTTGCACGAAATCCAGCTGAATTGTCGCTACTTGGTGTTCACGGCCAATCGCATCTTCAGCCATAAAGTCAATCTTCGGGCCATAAAATGCTGCCTCACCTTCCATTTCGAAATAATCCAAACCGTTTTCGATCGCCGCTTCCTTAATTTGCGCCTGAGCCATCTCCCAGAGTGACTTATCACCGAGATATTTGTCTTCATCATTACGATAAGATAAGCGAGCACGTAATTTACTCATCCCCACCACGGTATAAAGTTCACGCACGATCCCGACTAAGTTCTGGATTTCTGCCTTAATCTGCTCCTTACGGCAGAAAACGTGAGTATCATCCTGTGTCAAAGAGCGCACACGCGATAATCCACCCAGCTCACCCGACTTTTCATCGCGATAATCGGTCGTAGATTCCATATAGCGCACCGGCATTTCCTTATAGGTGCGTGGTCGACTAGCAAAAATTTGCGCATGGTGCGGACAGTTCATTGGTTTCAAAGCAAATTCTTCCCCATTTACTTGAGAATGCACCAAGAATAACTCTGCGCCAAACTTTGCATAATGACCTGAAGCCTTGTAGAGATCCAACTTCGTAATATGTGGTGTCCAAACTCGCTCAAAACCGTGTCTTGCACGTAATGACAAGGAATAATTCGTCAAAACATCACGCAGTACCGTCCCACGAGGTGAGAAGAGCGGCAAACCAGCACCTACTAATTCTGAAAAACTAAACAAATCAAGTTCCTTACCTAGTTTGCGGTGATCACGCGCCTTTGCTTCTTCTAGACGCTGCAAGTATTCCTTTAATTCTTCTTCCGTCTCAAAGGCTACACCATAAATACGGGTCAACATTTCCCGTTTTTCATCCCCACGCCAGTAGGCTCCAGCCACCTTAATTAACTTAAAGGCACCAACCTTTCCGGTATTTTCTACGTGTGGACCCTTACAGAGATCCGTAAATTCCCCTAATTGATAGAAAGAAATAATTTCTGATTCTGGCAAATCTTCGATCAGTTCCACCTTATATTTTTGGTGATTCTCTTTTGCCCAAGCCAAAGCCTCCTCGCGACTCTTCTCAGAATAGGTCAATTCCAATTTCTTATTAATGATTGAATACATTTTTTTCTGAATCTTCGGAAGATCAGCATCGGTGATTTTTAATGCATTACCTTCCGCATCTTTTACTCTAGAGAGATCAATATCGTAATAAAAACCAGTTGCCGTCGCCGGGCCCACGCCAAACTGCACTCCTGGATACATTTCAACCAAAGCGGCAGCTAAAACATGACTAAGTGTATGGCGCATTTTCATTACGTTTTGCTCATCTTCACCACATAGGTTACACATTCTGCCTTCTTTCTAATTACTCAAAATATTTCTTTTATTTTAACACATTTTATGGTAAAATACATCTATGGGTCGCTAACTCAGCTGGCTAGAGTGTCTCCTTTACACGGAGGAAGTCGGGGGTTCGAATCCCTCGCGACCCACCAGATTTAGTTAATCAAAAAACGGATTTCACATCCGTCTTTTTTTATTTCTTCTTCACCACTTTCTTCGTGACGTCGAATTTCTCCATATAATTCCCCACCATCAATCTGGTCTGAGAATAAAATGCCGTAAAGGACTGATAAATAATCGCCACCACTGGCATCAAAAGCCATTGCAATAGCATGAAAATCTTTGGCTTCTTAATATGAGCTGGGCGTTTAGGCAACATGCCGAATGATAACAAAATCGTCGCCATCAAGCCAATTGAAGCGAATAATTGCACATAAGAAATTGTATTTGGCAAATTAAAGGTTAAAAGTTCCTTCGAGGAAGCGTTGAGTAATTTTGGTACCCAACCACCAAACGCCACCATCGGTGAGATCGAAGCTAAAGTTACGTGACCTTCAAGGAGTCTGGCAAATTTCACGAATAATGGCCAGAACTTCATCCCGGTGCGTTCCAAGCGGTCTTTTGAAAAAGTCCTCACCCCCACATAAGCCACATCGGAAGCTCCGTAATCCCAGCGCCTTAACTGAATAAATTGCGCTTTCAGGGTCTTCCATAAACCATTTTCCAGCACCGCATCCTGATAGATCGGGATATGAATCGGCTTCACACTGTAATCACCCTTGAAGTAAAATAGTGAGCGCCAATACTGGTGACCATCTTCCACAATTGTTAATTTACTCCAGTAACCCATATTCGATAACGCCAAAAATGGTTGTGAATGTGAAGCGAAATTCTTCAAAGTATGTACACGCATCGAAGAAATAATATTGAAAAATGAGTTCGAAACCGCGATAATTCGCATCGGCGCCGGAGTTTCCCAGATATTATTCGTAAATAGCGAAATTGGCTGATAACTCAAATGTTGACGGTTTGGATGCACTACAAATTCATAAGCCACGTTATCTAGATATGATTTATGCATCTTATTATCAGAGTCTAAAGAGGTCGCAATCACATTTGAAAAATCAATCTTTTCCTTACGCAAGAATTTCGCCAGTTCTTCCGCCGCATAATCCAAATTTGGCCCCTTACCCTGAATTTCCCCCTTCAGATCTTTTGGATGCATCACTGGAATAAAAGCATAAAAATCGTCTTTAAACTTCTCATACAACTGCTTCGCGTTCTCCTTCATCGCTTCCCCACCACGCTCTTCATAGCCGAACACTAAAATTATTTTCTTATTATCAAAGGTAGTATTTTTCACCGCCTCTACTGTCGGAATCAAAGTTTCGAGACCTTCATTGTAAGCCACCATAATCACCGCATGATAAATATCCACTGGTTTTGGAAATTCTACCTTGAGTACCTTACCATTTTCGTCTAGCATTTTTTCCGACACCACCAAATCACGACCGGTCGCCAACATCTTTAAATTTCTCACGTGCTTATCAAAACCAAATTCAGTACTCTTTTTGCGATGATATTTTTCATAAGCCGCATGTGGATCATATAAATCCAAAAATCTCTGATGCCAGTCCACTTTTTCTGAAGCTTTCGATGCCTGATACCCCTGTACAGTACGAAAAGTAATCCCCACTGCCTTTACCAAAGTCGTAGCAATAATGAATAACAGATAATAAGACCCCAGCACTGGACTAATCAGCGAAAATACCACCAAAAGAATCAAAATCATATATGAAGTAAAGCCTGGTAGAATCTCAAAGAAACGATAAAGCTTCGTACGTTTCCCCTGTGGTAAATCCAAACTATCCCAAACCGACTTCTGCGTATTTTGCTGCGTCTTTTTCTGCGCCTTCTGCTGTTTCTTCATCCTAACTATATCCGAATTAATTAACTTTCACCTAGTAATCTAATGAAAACCAAAAACCCCAGCACTAAAATACCGAATGAAATACAAATAAACATTTTTGCCACCGCCGCGCCCTTTTTCTCAAAAATTCGCAGTACCAACAAATTATGTAGCACCCCCAAAGTTAAGGCTAAAATCGGAAAAATCAGCATTGCCTGCCAAGATCCATCATGATAACCACCCGAGTTCGCCATCGAAGACCATTCCCCACCTTGATAACGGCCAATATCCCCGTAGCTAATTTTTACAATTGAGGCATTTGGCTGTAAATTCAATGCCGAAAAAATCAGAAAAGCCAGAGATAAAATCAGAAGTATTACCTGAAAAATTACCAGACTACGTTCCTTCTGATAGGCTTCCTTAAAAGTCGCAATTAATTCTTTCATTCCTCTTATTATACCATTTTTATTTATCAAGCAATTTACAAATCAAATTCAGCATCAATTCCTTCTCTTCCGGCTGACTTTCTGCAATCAAAAGCACCAAAGCCGTCAAAGCTCGATCCGAGAGCTTCGTCTCCCCCTGTTCATTCAATTGAAAGAAGTTCACTGACAAATAAACCACAAAAAGTAACGCACCAATCTGCTGATTTCCCTCTAGAAACGGTTTCTCATGTACGATAAAATACAGCAATTTCGCTGCTCGTCTAGCCACCGAATCACTTCGTTCGAACAAATTTTGTATTCGGGCCGAAATCAATGTTTCACCCCTGTTATTTTCCGCCAGCACCCCGAAATTTTCACCCTCATTCAATCTCTCGCGTAGGTCTGAAATATAATTTTCAATCTCCACTTCACTCAAATCTCTTCTCGCCCGGGTGTCTATTGAAAAAATAATTTTATTGTTCAGATACTCTGAGATCGTCGCAAAGCTATCCGCATATTTCGTCACCACCTCGAGTACACCATTTGCCTCATTGGCGCTCAAACTAGTTTCCGCCAACATTCTACGTACAATCCCCAGCGTTTCCTCTAGATTCCGCAG
>CALKRO010000164.1 GCA_937990205.1 uncultured Candidatus Saccharibacteria bacterium
AATATGTCTGGAATGTTCTATGGCACTAGGATTCCGAACCTCGATCTTTCTAGTTTTAATACTCAAAATGTAACAGATATGAGTGGAATGTTTAGCGAGACAGAATACACGGTGAATCTATATTTAACTAATTTTGATACTAGGAATGTCCAAAATTTTTCTGGAATGTTTTCTTTGAGCCATTATACTAGAGATAGTCTGACCCGTATTTATGTTAAAAACGATTTTAATTTGTCAAGTGCACCTAATCTAAGATTAGAGGCTTTTGGTGGACGCAGAATAATTAAGACTAGCAACGGTTCAAGTTGTTATATTCCAACTGGAGAACAATTAAAATGTCTTCGTATCGACCGACCAGGTGCTCCAGGATATTTTACGCAGATTTAAAGCCTAAATATAAAAAATAAATTTAGATTGCAAATAGACGGACGAGATTTATCTTCAAATTCTTGAAATATCAGGCTAAACACCTTATACTTAGATTATGCATAAGCCGAAACGAAATCCTGTCCGAATTATTAAAAATTTGATTATTCTGGCGGTGTGCGTTGCGGCTTTTCTCTGGATGTTTTTCGATATTTTGAAACGTGAGACGGTGGTGTCTCATGATGCCTCAGTACTTGTCATGGGGACGAATGCCACTTTTAAGCCTTTTGAATATAAAGAGGATGGACAGGTGGTTGGATTTGATGTGGATCTCGCGCGCGAAATCGCGAAAGACCTCGGCGCCGAGCTAAAAATTGAGGACATGTCCTTTGATGGACTTCTTCCAGCGCTCGAAGGTGGTCGCATTGATATTGCCGTAGCGGGTATGTCGGTCACCGAGGAACGTGCGAAGAATGCTCTATTTTCGGAGCCGTATTATCAGGCCACGCAGCGTATCGTTGTTCCAGAAGACAGTAAGATTTTTAATAAATCTGGCCTAATCGGTAAGAAAATCGGCGTTCAACTCGGCACTACTGGGGATATCTTGGCTTCTGAAATTAAAGGCGCCAAAGTGATTCAGTTCCCAGCCGCGCCGAATGTTTTACAGGAGCTAGCTTCTGGTCGAGTCGATGCCGTGATTTTGGATGACGCGCCAGCTAATCAATATATTGTGGCATTTCCTGGCCTAAAAATTCTTGGTTCCGCTATCGGTAATGAATCTTATGCTATTGCCATGAAAAAATCTAACCATTCTCTCAAAGAAAAAGTTAATCAAACAATTAATCGCATGAAAGAGGACGGCCGAATGGATGCTTTATTGAGGAAATATTTTGGAGAGAGCAGATGAAATTTTTGGAAGTGATATTTGGTAACGGACGTTGGATTTATTTTTGGCACGGACTTGAAGTTACCATAGTCTTAACTATTTTGGCGCTCTTTTTTGGTTTTCTTCTTGGCGTTTTAATATCAATGCTTCGCACTTCTAGTAGCAAGTTTTGTCAAAAAATCGCCAATCTCTATGTAATGATTATTCGTGGCACGCCTCTTCTGGTGCAACTTCTGATTATGTATTACGTAATTTTTGCCGAGTACCGCGCCATGCCGAAAATTATCGTAGCCGCCGTAGCTTTTTCACTCAATAGTGGCGCTTATATTTCAGAAATTATACGCGGCGGGATCGAAAGTGTATCAAATGGTCAAAAAGAAGCTGCGCGTTCACTCGGTCTTTCAGAATTTCGTACGCAACTTTACGTCGTGATGCCACAGGCCTTAAAAAACTCTCTGCCAGGTTTAATTGGTGAAGGTATTTCACTTTTTAAGGAAACTTCCATCGTGGGATGGATTGGTCTCGGCGATATTATGCGTGGCGCCGACGATATTCGTTCTCTCACTGCCACAGCTTTTGAATCTCTAGTAGCTGCCGCGATTATCTACCTGGTGATTACTCTGATCTTTACTAGAATTATGTCAAAAGTGGAAAAGAGGTTAGCTTAAGATGTCTATTGTCGTAAAGAAGCTTGAAAAAAGTTTCGAAAATCAAAAAGTTCTCCGTGGTATTGATCTCGAAATCCAAGATGGCGAAACCGTAGTTTTGATTGGCTCTTCCGGTTCTGGGAAATCCACTTTCTTGCGCTGCTTAAACTTGCTAAATGTTCCAGATAAGGGTCAAATTTTTATCGATGGACAGGAAATTACAAAACCCAAAACCAATCTCAATAAGCTTCGTGCTAAAGTTGGTATGGTTTTTCAAAGTTATGCGTTATTTCCTCATTTGACTGTTGCAGAAAATGTGGGATTTGGTCTAAAAGTTCGTAAAGAAAGTAAAGCTGTTATTGATGAAAAAGTAACTCGTATGCTTGAAGTTTGTGGACTTGATAAATTAGGCGATCGATATCCAAAACAACTTTCCGGAGGTCAACGTCA
>CALKRO010000165.1 GCA_937990205.1 uncultured Candidatus Saccharibacteria bacterium
AAAAATCAATACAATTATGCTTTTTTAAAATAAAAAATAGCCCGTTAAGTTTAGGCTATTTTTATAGGATTTAGCGGGGTTTACCAACCACCACCACCGCCGCCGCCGGAGAAGCCACCGCCACTGGAGTAGCCAGAACCGCCACTGCTGCTACTGGTGGAATAAGTTGAGGACGAGCTGGAAATACTAGATGTGAAGCTACCAAAATCGGCATATGATAGCGCATACCAGGTTGGAATGGTGTAATCGGTGCCGAGTTCTTCGTAGTATTTGTCGAGATTCTTAATCCAGGTTTTTTCAAGTCCAAAGAGCGCAGCATAGGGCAAAAGCTCTTCATAAAGATGAACAATTCCCTCTGGAGAAGTATCAACATCTTTGACATTTTGAAGAAAATTAATACGTTCACTTTCAGCAAGATTAATGTAATCTTTGAGGCCTTGCATGTAGACTACAACTTCGAGTCCGGCGTCAGTGAAATCACGATATTTTTTAGCAAAATGATTATAAGTAGAGGCGGCAATAGATGTACCGATGAAAATAGCGGCAGCTAATATAAAGAGCTCTGGCTTATAAATATAGAAAGAAGTGATATGGATGGTTTGATCGGCAATGCGCAGAAGCCAAGAAAGGAGCTTCGGGAAGAATGGAAAGAACGAAGCGACGCCGAAAAGCATACCCCCAAAGATGATAATAAAATGAACCCCAATGATGCTATCGAGAACGCCCATTATGCCAGCTCTTTTGTTGTCTTCGGTTAAACCTTTTTCGGCGATATCAAGTTTGATATTCGTATCATAGCTCATAATGAGTTGGTTGACCGAGTAGGAGTCATTTTGTTTGAGCTTGAAAGTTTCACCGACTTCGGGTAGGGTGGAAGATTGAGCCAAGACACGAAGCATGGATTTTTCTTCGGAGCTGAGATTGTCGGTATTTAGGATTTTGACCGACCAAGATTGCTTCTTATTGAGGCCGAGGAAATTTTTTTCAATTGGATTTTTAATGATGTCAATTTTCTTATGGACGGCTAAGCTAAGCACGGTGGCAGTCTTCTGATTAAGCGGAGTGAAGCTAAAGAAACCAGCTTGACCAACGGTGAGATCTTTTCGAGGTTGGTATTCCGGAACGCGGATTAAGCTCTTGTAGTGTTGATGTTTTTCGCGAACATGTTTTTGATAATTACGAATGATGCTGAAAATTGTAAAGAAAGAGGAAATACCAATAATAATACAGACTGCTACGGCAATGTAATTGTATTTCGGTGGGCGAATTTTGAAAGTGTCAGCCTTGATTGCGATAACAAAGGTTGCACCTTCGCCAGCCTTGAGATTATTTGCGGAAAAAGTAATGGAATTTTTGGTTTTTTCAATCTGACATTTATCCGTATCATTGGAGCGATAAGCACCAGAGTAGCAGATAGGGTTACCAAAAATGGTGCTAGCAATCTCATCGGAAAAATGAAGCGTGCCGGAAACTTGCTCAAAAGGTTGCTTCCAGTCGACACCGTTAATATTCCAGTAAAGTTCTTGATAAGCGCCGGAGATTGAGGAATTTGCAACATCTTTGAAGGCGGCGACGACATTATCGAAGCTATATTTAACCACGTAAGTTTGTTCGCCGGAGACGTAAGTGTCAGCATTACCGATTTTGAGTTTAATGTTGGAATCGGAAACGCTGGATTCAAATTTTTCCGATTGGCCATTGCGAGTAACAGTAGCTTTAAAGGCGTATGGATCGTCAATAATTTGATTTCTGCCGGCTTGGTTGAAAATCGGAATGACGCGCATGATGCCGTGATTGGTGTTTTCGTGAGTGAAATTTGCCACTAAAGTTTCGGTAACATCAAGCTTAGAATAACCTTCGGCGTCTTTGGTTAGTTCGTAATCGGCATGAAAATTTTTGAAAGTAAAATCATTAACGGCGGAATTTTCACTGCTTGAGCTACTGCGCTTTTTACGCGCAAAAGTCGGTTCGGCAGAAACTAAGACGAGAGTAAAAATTGATAGTAATAAAATAAACCTTAAAAAGAATTTCCTCATGGTTTAATTTTACCATAAAGCTAGAGGACTTCGCGTATGTAACGTTTGATTGCTAGAGAACTTCGCGCAGAGAACGTTTGATTACATTAATGGAAGACTGCATGCGGATGGCTTCCATTTCGGTAAGTTCGGTATCGAGACGGCGCACGATTCCCTTGCGGCCGACGATGGTCGGAAAACCGAAGAAGCAGTCGGAAAAATTATCATAAGTAGAAACTGGCAAAACACGATTTTCGTCATTAAAAATGCAATTCACGATACGAGTTACGCAGGCGCCGATGCCATAATAGGTGGCACCTTTTTTGTTGATAATTTCATAAGCCTGATTCTTAGTATCAGTTTCAATATTTTTGAGTTCAGAAGCTGAAATCAAATCTGTGATCGGTTGACCGCCAATATTAGCATTCGACCAGAGAGCGAATTCGCTATCCCCATGCTCGCCAACTTGATAAGCGTGGACAGATTTTGGTGAAATACCGAGGCGGTTCGCAATATTATATTTAAGACGGGCGGAATCGAGTACGGTGCCGGAGCCGATAACTTTGTGACTTGGAAAACCAGAATATTCCATGACGAGGTAGGATAAAACATCGACTGGATTGGTGACCATGAGAAAAATACCTTGAAAGTCGTTTTTTACGAGATTTTCGACAATTTCTTTGACGATTTTAGCATTACGGGTAAGGAGTTCAGTGCGGGTTTCGCCACCTTTTTTCTGGGCGGCGCCAGCGGTAATAATTACCAGATCGGTATCTTTGCTGTCCTTTTCGTAGGAGCCGGCATGAATTTTCATGAAATTCGGTGAAACGGCTAGAGTGTCGCGTAGGTCCATCGCCTCGCCTTCGGCATCGGCTTGGTCTTGGTCGATAAGAACCAGTTCATTGATGGCGTTATGGGAAGAAACCAAAGAAAAGCCAATGCTGGCACCCACGTTCCCTGTTCCAATAATCATTACTTTGTTCGACATAGTTTTTCCACCCTGAAATTAAAAATATTATAGAAATGCTTATGCTTATTTTAACATATTTTGCAATTGGATTCGACGAGTGTACCAGTTAACATTAGTGGTGATAAGATTTAGATTTGACGAATATCCCAGTTGATATTGGCAATGGGAATCTTAAATTTGACGAACGTCCCAGTTAATACTAGCGGTAGCGACGTCGAGAAGGTTTTGCGGATTCCAGGTGGCAAGCGCGGCGATTTTGGCGGGAAGCATGCCGGTCCAGAGAGAAAGTGGAGTGAAATTAGTGTGATCAAGGCGAATGGTGTAGACTTCGCCAGCTTTGGCCATAATGATTTGGTCACTATGTAGCGTAATAAGAGTCAGTGGGTAGCTAATGGTAAATTTATGTAAGGTCTCAATCACAGATGTGAGTGGCATGGAGAGTAGAAGCATTTTAGGAAAATAAATGGCTTGAAAAAGTTTTTGGAGTTGCGGCATCGTGGCGAGCAAAACGAGATTTTCGTGTTGGAGATTTTCTTCGGCACTGTTTGTAATGATTTCAATAGCGTCACGGCAAGCTACTACTACTTGATTTTCGTGCAGTGATTTTAGGGCCTCGTTAACGGCGATGGAGGTGGTGGAATTTTTGGAAAAATTACCGGAAAGAAAAACCGTATCGGTAGAGAGAAAACTTTCGGTAAGTTTTTCGTGACGGTCGAATGATCCGGAAGGGGTGGATTTGAGAAAATCGATATAATTAATCACCGGAAGTTTGTTTTGAAGGGCGTCTGGTAAAAATAATTTAAGAGTTTTAAGGGGCAATTTTTCGAGAAACTCGGTAGTGCGAATTTCACTTAAAAAGTTTTCACTATTACCACCAAAAATTGAGAGACGACCAGATTTTTGAGTAGGAATATTCCATAAAATATTGTGGTCTTCATTGCCGATAAGTTTATGCCAGTAGGTGAAATTATTAGGATTCATGATATTAGAATTCAAAATATTAAAAATTTAGGGTGATAGAAATTGGACAGTGGTCAGAACCGAGAATGGTTTCGTAAATTTCGGCGGCTTCGAGATTTTTTTCGAGTGATTTAGATATGAAGAAATAATCAATGCGCCAGCCGATATTATTTTCGCGCGCCTTCCCCCAGTGTGACCACCAAGTATAGCGAGCAGTGTCGGGATTTAGTGCGCGAAAAGTATCGATAAAATCTTGTTTAAGAATTTCCGAAATTCCCTCACGTTCTTCTTGGGTGAAGCCGGCGTTTTTAGTATTTTGCTTCGGGCGTGCGAGGTCAATTTCTTGATGTGCGGCATTAAAATCACCACAAACTACCACCGGTTTGGTTTTTTCGAGATGTTTTAAATAAGCTAAAAAGAGCGGATCCCAAAGTTCATGACGTAGTTTGAGACGCGATAAATCAGTTTTGGAATTTGGGGTGTAAACATTAACTAGATAGAAATTTTCAGTTTCAAGCGTGAGGACACGACCTTCAGAAAACGGTGAACCAAAACTGTCATTTATGAGAAGCTTTGATTTTTTTTGATCAAAATCGGGACTTTTAAAATATTCGGAAAGATTAGTTTCGGTAGATAGAATTGGTAAATTAGTTTTTGCGATTGTCATAGTACCAGAATAGCCTGGTCGGACGGCGGAATTCCAATGTAACTGATAATTTTCTAGTGGAGTATCTAAAATTTCTTTTTCAACTTGCTCGGGTTTAGCTTTAACTTCTTGGAAACAACAAAAATCTGGATTTTGTTCGTTTAGAAAATTTTGGATGGCCTGTTTTTTTAAGACAGCACGCAGGCCATTCACGTTCCAGGAAAAAAGACGAATTTTAGACATGTAAGCGCTTCCTTGCTTCGCGATCGAGGTCACGATTTTTAATCGAAACACGCTTGTCATAGCGTTTTTTACCGGTAGCGAGGGAGACCTCGATTTTAATATAGCGGCCACCACCGAATAATTTAGTCGGTACGATAGTATTGCCGAGTTGTTTAGATTTTTCGAGTGAGTGAAGTTGTTTTTTGGTAATAAGCAGACGAATATTGCGTGCAGTTTCGGCGCCAAGTGTAAGGTTATTTAGCCAGAGTTCGTCATCCTTAATAGTGACAAATGAGCCTTTAAGTTGGACGTGGTGATCACGAATTAGGCGGACTTCCGGTCCGGTCAGACTCATACCGCAGATAATTTTATCGCCAAGATGATAATCAAAACTCGCACGACGGTTGACGGCGACAGAAGAGGTTTGCTTTGGTTTTGATTTTTTACCCATAGCTTAATTATAACAGATACTAAAAGTGTTATATAATAGAGATTATGAAAATTGCAATTGCTTCTGATATTTATTATCCGATGACGAATGGGGTGGCGGTATTTGCGCATAATTTAGCCAATGGGTTAGCGCAGGCGGGTCATGAAGTTTTGGTGATCGCGCCAAGTTTTACAGGTGAATATTACGAAGAAATCGATGAAAAAACTGGGGTGAAGACCGTACATCTATCTTCGATCCGTTTCCCTTTTTATCCAGATCAAATCAATCCAGTACCAGATAATCCGGAATTTTTAGGTATGCCTTTGCCGCGCTTAACTTATAAAAATGGTATTTGGTGGACGGTAAATCCTTGGGTGGAAGTGAAAAAGGTGTTGGATGAATTCCAGCCAGATGTGATACATCTTCAGACGGCGGAATTTATTGCGCTTGCGGTAATGAGTTATGTGAAAAAACGAGACGTTTCTTTGGTTTCGACGGGGCATGCGTACCCGGATAATATTACTGATCAATTGTTTTTCTTGCAACCTAAACCTTTGAAAAAATTATCGAATGCGATTTTGAAGGCGCACATGATGAGTTTTTTGAAAAATTCTGAATATGCGACGATGCCAACTGAGATTGCCATTGGCGATTTGGTACCAAAAAATCGTAAATATTTTAAAGTACCGGTAGAGGCGCTCTCGAATGGTGTGGATTTGTCACAGTTTAAGCCGGCAAAAGCTAGTTCGGAGATTTTGAAAAAATATCAGCTTGATGACGATAAAGATAAAATTATGTACATCGGACGGGTGGATCCGGAAAAAAGTATTGATGTGGTGGTGAAGGCTTTTGCTTTGCTTTTGGCGGATGAGATTTCGAATACTGAACTGGTGATTGTGGGTGATGGCATCGATGTGGCGAGATTGAAAGAACTTACTGAGGAGCTGGGCATTAGTGAGGAGGTAAAATTCCTCGGTAAAATTATGATGCCGGAACTCGCAAAAGTTTATCGCATGGGTACAATGTTTGCTACGGGCTCTGAGACTGAGACTCAAGGAATTGTTTTGATTGAGGCGGCGGCAACCGGTTTGCCCCTTGTAGCCGTGAATGCTGGAGCGGTGGGGGAAATTTGTGTGAATGGCTTTAATGGTGAACTTGTGGAGGCTGGCAATGTCGAAGCGTTCAAAGAAGCTATGAAAAAGATTCTTTTGGACAAAAAGTTGCGAGAGAAATATAGTAAGAATTCCCTAGAGATTTCCAAGAAACATGATTTGAGACATACCTTGAAGCGTTTCGAAGAAATTTATGAGGAAGCGATTCGCTTAAAACGTGCAGAAGCGGAATAATGAGATTGGAGAAAATAATGCAGAAAAAATGGTCTTGGCAGGATTTACCTAAACATTTTACGATTTTAGCCCCGATGGAGGGGGTGACAGACGTGGTTTTTCGTCAAGTGATTAACCGTGCGGGCAGACCAGATGTATTTTTTACGGAATTTACTAATGTTTCTTCTTTTGCGTCGGAAAAAGGTCGGGACAACGCACTTGAGCGTCTCGATGTAGTAGAGACGGATTCACCAATTATTGCGCAAATTTGGGGAAAAAATCCAGAACAATTTGGTTTGCTGGCAAGCAAATTGGAGGAACTTGATTTTGATGGATTAGATATTAATATG
>CALKRO010000166.1 GCA_937990205.1 uncultured Candidatus Saccharibacteria bacterium
TGATTTTATAGGTCTAACTCGTTCCATTTTACCAAAGTCTCTATGACATTTGTGCTCTGACGACAATTCTGTTAAACTTTTCATTAGGAACAGTCCTTTCTTTATTTAGTTGTTATTTGCTAACTACTATTTTACAGGATTGTTCCTTTTTTGTTGCTGATCCTTTAGGTTCGGTCTTTCAAGGAGAGAGTTAAAAAGTAGAATTTATTCTGCTTTTTAATAATCGACGCAGAAAGAAAATGCGAAGCATTACTCCCGCAGAAATAATATCAAGGATAATTATCTAGACCAGAAACTATTTTCCGAAAGATTTAGAGAGCTACCTGAACCATTGTCGGCCTGCTTCTTTTTAGCGGCAGAGTCCTTGGCAGAAAGAATATTCTCGCACATGGAGACTTTTTGATTGCTTTCCTCGTTACAAATATCTTCCGTGCGTAAACGATTAATCACTAGCGTAGTAGTGTAATAACCGAGACTATTGGAGGCCGTGACTTTCACGATATTTTCACCGTATTTCAGAGAAAAACCTGGGCCAAAAAGCGTCGAATCGGAATCAGTCGGGAGATTATTTCTTTGGTATTTTTGTCCATCCAGTTCGACGGTCCAAGTGAGGTCGAGATGCTTATTTTCGGCCGCATGATTGGTGACATCAAAATGAATTTTGCCATTACTCTCAAGAAAATTCGGCGAGTGGGGCGAATAATTTTTATCAGTGACAGTGAGGTGAATCTGGCCGTTCTTCTCTTCCCTGCGATAGAAGTCATTTTCCACGGAGCGATCAACCCAAATATTGATACCAAAGGGCGATTCGGCCTGGTTATACCAACCAAAAAAGCCACCGTGAACTAGAATAGCCGCAATGAAAAGCACTACCATACCGCCATTCATGGCAAAATTAAAGACGGCAGGATTGTTTTTCTTATTCAAAAATCCAGCAATCGGAAAGAAAATAAAAAGAATAATCAGAATACCGAGCGGAATATAAAGCACCAGTCCGAGTAGGATAAATGAAATCCAAAACCACATATGTTTATTATGCCACAAAAGCCAAAAACTTGATAGGAGCTTATGGCTATTTCGGGGCGAGCCAAATGAAAACTAAACACGCTTATAACTATTTCGGGTGAGCCAACAAAAAGTACCCAGGTCAGGGTACTTTTATTTTGCCCTGGTGAGGGTACTTTTACCTTACCCCCGATAGGGCACTTTTACTTTATCCCGGTGGGGTACTTTTATGTTAAAGATTAGCGAGTGTATTTTTCGTTCAAATCTTCGTAATCGTAAGTCTCAGCTTCGGTAAACCAGAGTGCAACTTCTTGCTTAGCTTCTTCGAGATTGCTGGAAGCGTGAACAAGGTTAGGCACTGGGCGACCGTGAGAATTGGCGTGGCCAAAACTCATGTGTGAAAAATCGCCACGAATGGTACCCATCTCGGCAGATTTTGGCTCGGTGGAACCGACGATTTTACGAACTAAGGCGACAGCTTCGATACCTTCGAGACACATCGCGATAATCGGACCACTCATCATGTAGTCGAGATTATAACGATAAGTTTCTTCACCACGACGCGAAATTAACTTGCCGATACCTTCATAATGTTGCTTGAATAATTCTTGATCTGGGCTAACCATTTTCATGCCGACAATCTTGAGGCCGACACGTTCAAATCTTTGTAAAATTTCACCGACGATACCACGTTGAACGGCGTCAGGTTTCAAAATTACCAAAGTGCGTTCAATAAAATCTGTTCTTGCGCTTTCGTCCATGTTTTTCTCCCTTATAAAATCTTGATATTTCCCCCAGTATATCACAATTTCAGAGGTTATTCGCAACGAACTGAATTGATTAATTCGCGACAACCACCGGCACGGAAATTGTAATTTTCTTCGTAAGTTTTACGAATGACTTCATACAATTCTTCGAACTTAGCGTAAACCTTAGCAAGGTCGACAAATTTCAAAGGAAATTCGGTGAGTAAATTCGGGCGTTCGTTGCGTTCAAAATCATTGAAGGCATTTTTGGCATCATCGGCAGCACGACGCATTTCCACAAAATCCACCGAGCCATCATCCTTACTGGAAGAATGTAGCCAGCGATAGGTCGCTTCATTAGCCTGAGCCTTGAGGGTGGCCCATTTTTCACCGTAATCTTTCAGACGCTGATTACCAGATTCGCGCAAGATTTTGGTGGCATTGAGAATATCAGCCTCGGTCCAGTCGGAAGTTTTATTTCCCTCGATGACACTCCATTTATGCCAGACAGCGTAGAGGTCAAGAGCCTTATTAATATCTTCATCGCCGCCATTCGTAGCATTAAAAACCGTACGGAAGGCATCGAATTTACGACCAATTTCCGGATCTTTCAAGACGCCGGCAGAATCGCCGAGCTTGGTAACTAAATTACTATCGATACCGGCCATATTTTGTTTACAATCTTCGATATATTTTTGGTAAATTTCATTCGAGGTAGCAGAATTCGAGGCATATTCAGAAATTTTATTACAACTGACATCACCGCGAATTTTGGTAATCTGATTCTTGATTTCCTTCGCTGTGGAATAAGTCACAGAATAATCAGTTTTAAAGGCACCGGTAGCCTGGCCAATAATGGTAACGAGAGCGGCCAAAACAATGAGGCTGACAGGGGTTGCAATCATGATAATTTTTTGTCGCTTGGTGGCGTGAGTGAAAAAATCTTTGGCACGCTGGATCAGATTGAGTTTGGTGCGCTCTTTTTTGACTGGAGCTTCTGGAGCGGCATTGGGACCGACACCTACTGGAAAACCATTCGGAAGCACCTCACCAGAAGTTGGAGCTTTTTCTTCAATCACCACAGAACTACCGGAAGTCGGTTCGTACTCGACACGCTTTCCAACCATATCAATTTGACTTTTGACAACCGTTTCATCATATTGGATTTGTTTGGCATTTTGGTTATTTTGGTCGCTAAAGAGTTCGCTTACAGAATCAGTTTTATCCATAATCACATTATAGCATAAGGTGTTATAATTACTCTTATGGATATTTCTGAATTAGTGGCAGATTTTCTGGAATCACTGGAAATTGAAAAAGGCCGTTCGACGAAAACCGTAGAAAACTATGGACTTTACTTGGCACGTTTTATTGACCTAATTACGGAAGATTTTGAGGGCCAAGAAATGATTAAGCCTTCCGATATTACCCCGGAAATTTTACGTCGCTTTCGCTTAAAATTAAATCGTTTTTCCGACAATCAAAACAAGGAGCGTTTGTCAGCACTGACTCAGAGTTATCACTTGATTGCACTAAGAGGATTTTTTAAATACCTAGCCAAGCGTGGAATTAAAAGCTTAGACCCTTCCCTAATTGATTTGCCACGAGCCGCCAAAAAGCAAGTAACTTTTTTACACTTCGATGAAATTGAAAGATTGCTAGCAGAAATTCCGCTAGACACCGAATCGGGGCTAAGAGACCGCGCGATTATTGAGTTGTTATTTTCTGGCGGACTACGCGTATCGGAACTTTGTAGTTTGAATCGCGATTCGATTAATTTGGAACGTCGAGAATTCATGGTACGTGGTAAAGGTAAAAAGGACCGTCCAATTTTTATCGACAAGTCCACGGCGGAATGCATCGAAGATTACTTAAATATGCGAACCGATACTTTGCCTGCACTGTTCCTAAATAATTCTGCGAATCAACAAATTCCATCTACGAGTGGTGATTTTCGCAGATTAACACCACGTTCCATCGAGCGAATTGTACAAAAATATACGAGGCTGGCCGGGATTACTAAACATGTGACGCCACACACGATGCGCCATAGTTTTGCTACTGATTTATTAATGAATGGGGCGGACATTCGTTCAGTGCAAAGTTTGCTGGGGCATGCAAATATTTCGACTACACAAATTTATACTCACATCACCGACCCGCACCTAAAAGAAGTGCACGAAAAATTCCATAGCGAATCGGAAGATTAGTAGCTGGGAAAATATTCTGTAGAGAATCGGAAGATTAGTAATTAGAGAAAAATCTGCAGCAAATCGGAAGATTAGTAAACCAGAAAAACTAGACGCAATATTTCAGTCTGGAAAAGCAGCGTAAGCATACAAGCTAGAATGATATAGGGGGCGAAGCCAAACGGTTGACGATTTTTAGGATTTTTTAGCATGCGGTAGTTGGCAATGGCGGCCAGTAGATTGGAAAGACCAAGCTCAATAACACCGAGCTCCCAGCGTCCAAGCAAAAGTGCGACGGAAATTAAAAGGATAAAATCACCACCGCCAACTAGAGTTTCGCGGGAGAATTTATAGAGCACAAAGTAGATACCTGGCAGAACCAACATGGCACCTAAGAAACGCAAAAAATCGCGAAGTATATATTGCCAAATATCTTGCAGACGGAGAGAATTTTTTACTAGCAAAATTTCATTGCCACGAACTTCAACTAATAAATTGAGTCCGTATTTAGTATATAGATTAAAGAGAAAAAAAATTCCAGACAAAATAATCAGAAGGTGGAGTAAATTAACTGGCAGTTGCAACCATTTTTTATCATAAACCAGCAGTATCCACATAATAGTAAAAATCGCAAAGAGAAGCAGAAGTTTGATGACTTCAAAAATAATTAGTGGCGTAACAATTAGTGGACCGGCATGTTGTAGAATTTGTTGGATTAATGAGCCAGTGCGAAAAGCAAAGCTGGCAAAGATTATGGCCATCATAATTTCGGAGAAAAATTCCATGAGGCCGATTTTGGCTTTACATTTTTTACATTTGCCGCCGAGAACGAGCCATGAAAAAATCGGGATAAGTTCAAGACGACCCAGACGATGACCACAATGTAGACAAACCGAACGATTCACGAGTTTCCTACCTTCTGAATGCAAGCGAATACGCCAAGCCTGGCAACAAGCAAAAGAGCCGAG
>CALKRO010000167.1 GCA_937990205.1 uncultured Candidatus Saccharibacteria bacterium
GACCGGCAGTCCTTCATACAGGCTTGGCAGGCAGAAGACATCCATCACGGAATAAAATTTGTTGGTATCTTCGCGTTGACCTAGGAATATTACGGAATCTGTGAGATTAAGTTTTTCGACTTTGGCTTTAATCTTTTCTTCGAGTGGGCCGGTGCCGATGAGGAGGAGTTTGGAGTCTGGATTTTTTGTGTGATATTCATTAAAAACATTGATTAGAAAATCATGATTTTTTTGACTAACGAAACGTCCGACATGTCCGATAACGACAGTTTTTTCTTTAATATTTAGTTCTTTACGAAGTTTTTTACGGGCTTCTGGATTAAACTTGAATTTATCGAGATCGATGGCGTTATGAATGATTTTGACTTTGCCCTGGTCGAAGGTTTTATCGCCAAACAAATAGCGTCCTGCTAGTTCAGAACAAGCAAAATAATCTGTGGCATATTTTTTACTGAATGGACGCAAAATATTTTTGATAATATTACGTTTCCACTCTTTAGGATTACTAGTGGAATGACTGTGAGAAATACGGACAGGCACCCCAGCCTTTTTCGCGGCGTAAAGTGGAAAAACTGAGAGGGTATTTACGTTGGAATGAACGATACGATATTGGTTTTTACGGAATAGATCTTCGAGTGATTTAAGATACTGAGTGAGTTTTTGGTATTTTGGTACTAGGAAGACACGACCACCGAGTTTTTTAATTTCTTCGTATGGGATACGCGTAGAATCTTCGTCGCAGATAAAATCAAACTGGATCTTGGTATGGTCGAGATGGCGATAATAGTTCATGATAACTGATTCGACGCCACCACCAATCCATTTACCCATAATTTGAGCAACAATAATCGGTTTTTTAGAACTTTCTGCTTGGCTCATCTTGTGAGTCTTGATCTTTCCTTTATTTTTAAAACCACAACCTCAACTTTGCAGTTTTTTCTTATTAATTATTAATATTCTATAACTTTTTATAGATAGAGTCAACTTGATAACAGATAAAAATACATCAAAGCAAATGAGGCTTCTGGCCCGAAGTTCGTAAGTAGACTTTAAATTTTTATCTTATGAATTTTGTGCATAAAAAAAGAACCGAAGAGACCCCGGTTCTTAAAAATTTCAAGTTGAATGATTAGTCAGCTAGCTATGTATTAATTTTTCAGTGATGAATCTTTGCGGCATAATTCCCCTCTCTGTTTTTAATTTCTGCGCGGCCTTTTATACGGCTCTAGGTTACCACTTTTGGAACGAATTTTTTCATCTAACTTTTTCAATTTGTTTTTTAAAGTTTGAATTTCACTGTAAGCACGACTTTTCTTGCGCTTAAGGCTATCAATTTCCGACTTCACAACACCTTGCTCTTTGAGCAGATCTTCAAGTTC
>CALKRO010000168.1 GCA_937990205.1 uncultured Candidatus Saccharibacteria bacterium
TTGGGCATCCCCTGAATTGGACCTTACTGGCTGGGACACTAGCAAAGTGACGAATATGACTAAATTATTCTACGATTCATCTTATATCGAAAAGATCTATGTATCTGATACTTTTGTCACAACAAATGTTACCCAATCAAGTGGAATTTTCGGAGGATATTTTTCTAATCTTAAGGGGCAACAAGGAACCTCGGTACCCGGACACGATATTTCCTATGCTCGCATAGACGAGGGACCATCAAACCCTGGTGCATTCTGGCGCAAGCCATAAAAAATATCCCACCAAGGTGGGATATTTTAGATAAATTCGTAAACTTCAGAGTTTTAATTAAGCTAATTCGATGACAGCACCAGCTTCTTCGAGAGTTTTCTTCAAAGCTTCAGCTTCGTCTTTCTTGACGTTTTCTTTTACGGTTGAAGGAGCACCATCAACGAGGGCTTTAGCTTCACCAAGACCAAGACCGGTAGCTTCTTTAACAGCCTTGATTACAGCGATCTTTTGAGCGCCAGCGTCCTTAAGGACGACGTTAAATTCAGATTTGCCTTCTTCTTCGGCAGCAGCGGCAGGAGCAGCAGCAACAGCAACAGCGGCAGCAGCTGGTTCGATACCGTATTCATCTTTGAGAGTATTTTTGAGTTCGTTTACTTCAAGAACAGTAAGATTTACTAATTCTTCAGCAAGTTTTTTAATATCAGCCATATTAGACCTTTCGAAAAATTAAATTTGTTATTAATAGTACACTTGTTACTTGTTTTCTAAGCCAGAAACAATTCCGGAAAGACCACCAGCGAGAGCTGAGATGGAATCGTTGACTGGGGAAAGCAATTGAGCCACCACCTGGGCGACCAATTCGTTCTTGGAAGGAAGAGCTGCAAGAGCATTAATCTCTGCGGTATCCAAGGCGTTACCAGTTTCAGAAAAACCACCCAAAAGTTCGAAAGCTTTGTGGGTCTTACCAAACTCTGCCAAAATCTTAGCAGGAGCGATTTCGTCGGTATCAGAAATAGCGTAAACTAATTGACCAGTGAGGTGAGTAGTGTCGGTGTCTTTGTAGACAGCGATTTCGTCCATCGCAACACGAACCAAGCGGTTCTTTACGATTTTGATTTTCACACCCTGCTCACGAGCACTGTGACGTAACTCTTCGAGTTCAGCCACAGACAAACCTTGGTAGTTTGCATAAGCAGTTAGTTTAGCTTCTGATAAAAGCTTAGTTAAATCTGCAACCAATGTATTCTTTTTATCTTTGGAAATTGCCATAAAAAGTTCCCTTGATTGTTAAATTTTTTATTAAAAAGTTTACGAATTTTTAATTTTCGTTACCAGAAAAATTAATTAGAAGATTTTCCTCGGTGACCTTATTAAGATTACTCCGTCACTGTCTTTGGTAACTTCCTACATTATATCAGAGAGAAGGGAAAAATGCAAACCGCAACAAACGATTTTATTCGTGATGGTATTTTCCACCATGTAAAATTTCTTGTGTGCGGTAAATCTGTTCCACTAACATCATCCGCATCAATTGATGAGGGAAGACCAGATTCGAAAAACTCCAGACCACATCAGATTTCTTCCTCACTTCTTCCGTCACACCGTATGCACCGCCAATAATTAAGACAATTTCTTTCCCAAAATTAAACTCGCGTGACATAATTTCCACAATTTGGCTATTCTTAAAATTCACTCCACGTTCATCCAAAAGTATTACAAATTCTCGCCCCGTGAACGGCCAGTTGGCTAGATATTCATCAAGTTTTTTCTCTTCGAAAAACTGCCATCTCACATCAAACGGCTTCTTCAAACGCTTTTCGTATTCCGAAATCATTCCCACGATCTCTGGAATATGTTTCTTTCCACCAGCAATAATTTTAATCATACTTCTATCATAAACGATTTTTCGAAAAATAGCATTTTTTAACATATTTCACCTATAAAGTCCACTAAATTTCGCCTTATCTTTCTTGACATTTTCCCAAAAAGGCCGTACGATTAAAGTGATATTTATTAAACAGACAGGATGCGAGGTGATGTCTGAATTACCAGAAAAACAAATAAAACGACTCCGTTCTCTTATTCAAGAAGCAGAAACTAATTTGGCCGCCGCCAAAGAGCTTTTGATTTCGATGCTCGGAGACGGGGAAACCATTACTACCCCGAGAGAAGTAGTTATTAGTAATAACGAAGGCAAGATTATCGAAGGTGTCTTTGATGGCCAAATCATGATCGACCAAGACGGCAAGAACTACCCAGTTCCAGCCAACTACGCCAGTAAGTCTAAGCTTGTCGAAGGTGACATTATGAAGCTCACCATCACGAAGGAAGGTAAATTCCTCTACAAGCAAATCGGACCAGTCGAACGCAAGACCGTGATCGGTACTTTGATTCGCCATGACGACAAATATTTTGTCGAAGTTAATGGTCGCGAATACGAAATTCTTTATGCATCGGTAACCTATTTCCGTCTCAAAGAAGGTTCTCAGGTTTCAGTAGTCATTCCAGCGAACAACGATGACGCCAATTGGGCTGCCGTCGAGGCGTCGCTCTAAATATGACGAAAGCCCTCTATCGTAAATACCGTCCACTTAAGCTCGCAGATGTCGTCGGTCAGGACGATACCATTCGTCAGCTACAAACTCAACTCACTAATCAAAAAATTTCTCATGGCTATCTTTTCGTCGGCGCCAGAGGCTGCGGCAAAACTTCGGTAGCCCGTATTTTTGCTCACGAGATTAATCATTTCGATTATCAACTGGAAGATAATTATGTCGACATCATCGAAATTGATGCTGCCAGCAACAACGGTGTCGACGACATCCGCGCCCTACGCGAAAAAGCACAAGTCGCACCCGTTTCCGCGCCAAAGAAGATCT
>CALKRO010000169.1 GCA_937990205.1 uncultured Candidatus Saccharibacteria bacterium
TTGGTTATTTTTGTGGCAAACTCAGCATCGCGATCGGTCGTGGTGATAGTAATAATTTCTGTACCTTTAATCGCTGAAACTTCAATCATTTTTAACATTTCATCGAAAGGTTTATCGATATTAACATCATTTTTGACCTTGTCGAGCACGCGATGTGATTTAACTACTTGAGTGTAAGTATCAATCAGGTTTTTATTGGTTGCGACTTCGCCCGGCAGGTTTGCATTAGATTTATCCGAGCTTACGATCACCGTAGCAGTCGCTTCGTACTTTGGTTTTTGCATAAAAAATACGTAAAAAGATCCTAATCCAAAAATTAGGGCAAAAATTATCAGTAGAATATGGAGCTTGGCCTTAAAATAGGCAAACATTTCTCCGAGGTTAATCTCATCCATGCCTAATTTATATCATATTTAATATAAAAAATAAATATCAAACAATAATTTAACTATATTTGTCAATAGCCATAAGCGTATTGAAGACAATTGTCAATGTCTAAAATTTGCCAAAAATAAAATATTTGATAAAATAATGTCTATTGCACTTTTTAGTCACTCGGTGGCTGGTGGGGGCTAGGTCGTGTGCAATGATTATTAAGGAGATGCATTCGTAAATATGCGTAGACTTAAACGTGAATCTTCGCGCAAAAAGTCGAAAATTCCTCCTGCCCCATGGCAAGAGTATATCGAATATTAGTCTTGAATAGTCAAAATTCAATTTTAAGGATTAATATTTGAGGACAAATATCGCTATCCAGCGATATTTTTCTTGATTCTATAATTTGAAAAGTTGACTGGTTTATTATGTTATAATAGAGATTATGAGAAAACTGTCTGGAGAACTAAAACAACAAATCAATCAACATGTTACGGTCTCTGGTTGGGTAAATTCTAGGCGTGATCACGGTGGGTTAATCTTCATTGACTTACGTGACCACGAGGGGATTATTCAGCTAGTGATTACCCCAGAAAATGCCGAAAATTTTGCCATCGCCGAAAGTTTGCGCGATGAATTTGTCATTTCAGCTACTGGTCTAATCCGTGAACGCGATCCGGCTCTGCGCAATCCTCATATTGCTACGGGCGATATTGAATTAGTCGTTGACTCACTGGAGCTCTTAAATCGCTCCGAACCTTTACCGGTTAATACCCATGATGACGGTGTGGAATCTGGCGAAGAGCTTCGTCTTAAGTACCGCTATCTTGATTTGCGTCGTCCAAGTATGCTACAGACACTTCGTCGTCGTGCTGAATTTTATCACTTCATGCGTGATTATATGGAAGCCCACGATTTTATCGAAGTCACTACGCCAATTTTAGCTAACTCAAGCCCAGAAGGTGCACGTGATTTTCTTGTGCCATCCAGACTTCGTCCAGGACAGTTTTACGCTTTACCTCAAGCTCCCCAACAGTTTAAACAGCTCCTCATGGTTGGCGGGATTCCGCGTTATTATCAAATCGCCCCATGTTTCCGCGATGAGGATCCACGCGCCGATCGTCTATACGGTGATTTCTATCAGCTCGATCTCGAGATGTCTTTCGTGGAAGAGGGTGAAGTAGTTCGCACTACTATGGAATCACTAATTAAATCCTTAGTTACCGATTTTGCTCATAAGAAATTACTCTCAGAGGAAATTCCACGTATTCCGTATCAGGAAGCCATGAATCGTTTTGGCGTCGATAAGCCAGATCTTCGTTACGGTATGGAATTAATTGATCTGAAAGAAGCTTTGAAAGACACTGCTTTTAAAGTTTTCCAAACTGAATCCGTCAAGGCTATTTGTGTTAAAAATGGCGCCACTCTTTCACGTTCTCAAATTGATAATTTCACCGAAAAGGCCCGCAAGCTTGGTGCGGGTGGTCTTGCTTACATCATCTATGAAAACGACGAGGTAAAAAGTCCAATCGCTAAATTCCTCACCGAAACAGAACTAGCTAAAATCAAAGAATTCACCGGTGCAGAAAATGGTGATGCTGTTTTCTTCGGTGCTGACTCACTCTCAAAAGTTAACAAGGTTCTCGGCCAACTTCGTATTGCATTTGCTGATCACTTTAATTTGAAGGATGATAATATCGTAGCACTCTGTTGGATTGTAGATTTTCCATTTTATGAATGGGATGAAGGTAAAAATAAATTAGACTTCGGTCATAACCCATTCTCTATGCCAAAAGGTGGACTTAAGGCACTCGAAGCCGCTCAGACTGATGCGGAAAAGCTTGCCATTGTCGCCGACCAATATGATATGGTGATGAATGGTTTTGAAATTTGTTCCGGTGCCGTACGTAATCACAGTCCAGAAGTAATGTATAAGGTCTTCGGTATTCTCGGTTATGATGAGAAATACGTCGAGGTTCGTTTTGGTGGCATGTTGAACGCCTTTAAGTTTGGCGCCCCTCCTCACGCTGGCTGTGCCTTTGGCATCGAACGCATTTTTATGGTCTTAAATGATAATAAAAATATCCGTGACATTGTAGCCTTCCCGAAGAACGGTTCGGGTGTTGACCTCATGATGAGTTCACCATCCCCAGTCGATCTAATTCAGCTTGAAGAGGCTCACCTCCAAATTGTAGAGGATGAGGAGTAAACGAGATGAAACTACTTTTTGTACATGGTGGTTCTCGTATTAAAAAAGATCAAAATGGAAAACTTTACGTTGATGGAAATTTAAACAATCAAATTTTTCAGCGTTATTTAAATTACTGCGATGAGCTAACCTTTTTCATTCGTGAAGAAGAACAGGTTTATGATGTAGAATATGCAAAGAAAAAATTCAACTCCATAATGGAGGATTCACGTTTTAAAATTGTCACTACGGTTGATTTAATGACACCAAAAACTCGTGCGCTAAATCCATTGGTAAGAGCTAAAATT
>CALKRO010000170.1 GCA_937990205.1 uncultured Candidatus Saccharibacteria bacterium
TTTCGTTCCTCGTTAACAGTTTTGAAAAACTTTTTCTCTCCCAAGATACTTTCTTCAAAATCACGATACTTATTTTTTCACTGGTATTATCCAATTTATTCTTTGAAGTACAATCATCTTATGCCCTGAAACCGACACCTACGCTGTCGGTTTCTTTGTTATCTGCCTCGAATATTGAGCTACATAGTAACGATATTCTAAGTAAGCCAAATCATACTATTAGCATACCTAATTATTACAATGTAAAAACTAACAATACTACTGGTGCGACGACATATATTGACGTCGAGAAGACCGCTTTTACGGATATCAATGACTCTTCAAATACCGCCTCTATTAATATGATTTCCAATGAACGGGTAATCGAACATTTAGCTGATATTGATGAGAACACTTTTGCTGGCAGTATTGATTGCAGAAAAGAGAGTCCAGATGAAGAACCCGAAGGTTGGGATCCGCTTGATTTAGTTAGTGGTTCAATTCATAATACCCACTCTAGCTTTGGCAATGCGACCAATTCTGAGGGTGACGATTCGTGTTTTGCTATTGGCATCAAGCTAGGGAATACTCTACCTACCGGAACCTATCAAAATAAAGTGATTTTTTCTACGGTTACTAATGAGTATCCGACCGAAGTAAATCTTATAAAAGGTGAGGACTTTAGAGTTGCGGTATGGAGATTATCTCCCACTCGTGATATTAAACACCTTGAGCGTAGCTCTGTGGCTCCACCCGAGGGTTCTACCACTATACATTTAGAAGCGGACGAAACCTCCGACTACCCATTCTTAGGCTGGGTAGATGAAGCTAGTGAAACTTTTTATTATTATACTGAAGCTGAAAAAATCTACCTTAATCCTGATTGTAAATCTATGTTTGCCTCTGTAGATTATGAAAAAATAGATTTAACGCCATTTGATTCCAGTAAAGTTACTAGTACCTACGATATGTTTAGTAATCTTTATGGAACCAAGGAAATTGATTTTTCCAAATTTAACACCAGTAATGTTACAAATATGGGTAGGATGTTTTATAAAAATTCTACTCCAAAGCTTAATCTTTCCAACTTTGATACACGTAATGTTATTTATATGAATGCGATGTTTATGGAAGCTTGGGGCATAGAGGAATTAAATCTTTCTAGTTTTGATACTAGTAACGTCTGGTTTATGGGTAATATGTTTAAGAATACACATAAGTTAAAAAATCTTGATGTTCATCATTTTAATACACAAAAAGTTAAACATATGCAATATATGTTCTATGGCTCCGGAGCTACAAGTCTTGATTTGTCTCATTTTGATACTTCTAAAGTTGAAGATATGAGTAAGATGTTTGCGGAAATGGCGAATATTACAGAACTTGATTTATCAAATTTTAATACTAGCAACGTAAAGGATATGTCACGTATGTTTGATCATACTGCAGAACTTAGAACACTAGATTTGTCTAATTTTAATACGTCTAAAGTCACCGATTTTAGTAAAATGTTTGCTAGTGAATACATAAATAAACTCGAAAGAATTTACGTGAAGCAAGATTTTGATACTTCTTCTGGTACGGATTTTACTGATATATTCAAGGGGCGCACCAATCTTCGTGGTGGAAATGGTTCCTTCCTTCCGGATCCATCGACTGCCGACAAGACCTGGCTCCGCATCGATGATCCAGCTAATGGTCATCCGGGCTACTTCACTCGAAAACCATAAAATATTTATTGCATCCGATAAATTCTGACTCCAAGACCATAAAATTTTCATTGCGTTTATGGTAAAATAAGACATATGCAAAGCCAAAAATCGCATAATACAAACCCCCACGGGGGGGGGGTGGTTTAGATGGGAATTAAAAGTTCTCGGATTATTTTTGGCCGTAGTCTCTTTTTCTAATTTGGTCATCTTCCAAAATACTTCGGCTCTATTTGTGCCAACTTTGTCGGCTACGGTAGATAATTCTGCTGTTTCCGTAAACGGTAATGAAATTCTCAATTCTGCGAATCAAACCAAGGAAGTCTCATTATCACTGATAGTGAATACTAATAACCGGACAGGGTATATTGTGACTCTTAATTCGGAAACCGACGAGAATGCTTTGACTAATGCGGGTTCAAGCACTAATGCCAAGATTGATTCGATCTCAGCTCCTAGCGCACTAAATAGCTTTTCGAGTAATACTTGGGGCTATAAGTTCGGTACTTCAACAGATTATTCACCAATCCCAGCATTATCTAGACCAGCGCAAATTTTGCAAACAGCAGAGAAGACTAATGGCAGTGAATCGAACCATCTGAGTATTGGCGTGAAACTAGGAAACAACTTAGAGAGTGGTAATTATAAAAACAAACTAATCTTTTCTATCCTAACTAATCGATATGACCCAATCGCTAAAATGATGAATGGATATAGCTTTAACAATAGATTAAAATCGCTAGAAACCGCTACAGATAAGATTGAATATTTTAAGAAAAACTCTACTGCCCCAATTGCAACTATAAACACTGTAAATGTTGAAAATGATGATTCAGACTACGAAATTAAAATGTGGTTAGATCCGACTGATAAAACTGCCTATTATTATGCTGATCCGGAAAAAGTGTATCTAAATGAGAACAGCGTGTCTATGTTCTCTGATATGCGTAGTCTCACTTCCCTTGATCTTTCTAATTTCGATACTTCTAGAGTAATGGATATGGGTAGTATGTTCGCTTCTTCGTCCAACCTCACCTCTCTTGATCTTTCTAATTTCGATACCTCCAAAGTAACAAATATGAGTAATATGTTCTCTACCATGTTTAGTCTCAGCTCTCTCAATGTCTCTAATTTCGATACTTCTAAAGTAACGAATATGGATTATATGTTCGCTTATTTATATAGCCTCACCTCTCTTAATCTCTCGAATTTCGATACTTCTAAAGTAGCGAATATGAGTAGTATGTTCTATAATTCATTCGGATTCACTTCCTTAAATCTTTCTAATTTCGATACCTCCAAAGTAACAAATATGAGTAATATGTTCTCTAATATGCGTAGTCTCACCTCCCTTGATCTCTCAAGTTTTAATACCACTAACGTAACTGATATGTCTAGCATGTTTTCAGGTATGGCCGCATTGACTAGTCTTAATATTAGTTCATTTAACACGGAAAATGTTACTGATATGAATGGCATGTTTGCGAATATGAGCAGTATTGAAAGTTTGGATTTAAGTAGTTTTAATACAAAAAATGTGATTAAATTTCGTGGCATGTTTTACAATGATAACCCGAATTATACGCTTAAAAAGATTTATGCTTCAGTTGATTTTGAGACTGACAAAGCAATCGCTAACGAGGCGACCAATAATGAAGCGAATATTGATATATTTCATAATTTGATATCACTTGAAGGTGGAAATGGTAGTCGAGGATTATCATTTTCATGGTCTCATCTTGACGGTCTTAAAATTGATCGGCCAGGTGCTCCCGGCTACTTCACCCGTAAAGTCTAAAAACTTCAAATTAGTATATAATTATATTTAATGACTCAACAGACAATTATCAAAATCGAAAATCTCGAGAAAAGCTTTGGTAAAACTAAGGCCGTTCGTAAGATTAATCTAGAAGTTTATGAAGGCGGCCTCTTCGCCTTTCTCGGCATCAACGGTGCTGGTAAGTCCACTACTATCTCTATGATGTACGGTGGACTAAAAATTGATTCTGGTCGCATCACTATTTGTGGCCAAGACGTTGCCACTCATCTCGATAAAATTAAAAATCAAATCGGTGTAGTTTTTCAGGATTCTGTCCTTGATAAAACTCTCACCGTTTATGAAAATCTTAAATACCGCGCCGGCTTCTATGGCATTTTCGGCCAAGATTTTAAGGCTCGTTATCAGGAATTAGAAAAACTCTTTGATCTCGCCGAAATTAAAAATCAGAAAATTCAAAAACTTTCTGGCGGTCAAAAACGTCGTGTCGATATTGCGCGCGCTATCATTCATCAGCCGAAAATTCTCATTCTCGATGAACCGACCACCGGGCTTGATCCGGGCACTCGCAGTAAAGTTTGGCGGATTATTTCCAAACTTCGCGAGGATCTTAAAATGACAATTTTTC
>CALKRO010000171.1 GCA_937990205.1 uncultured Candidatus Saccharibacteria bacterium
TCACCGCCGTATCGGTCTTTTTCGCGGCTTGAATAATTAGATTACCCGCATTGGTAATTTGTGAAACCGTTCCCGGCGCCGAGGAAATTTCATTAATTGCCAAAGTCTGGATCGAGTCGACGATCACTAATTCAAATTCGCCATCGGCAATTGTTTTAGCGATATCGTTACCAGAAGTCGAGGCTGCAAAACTTAAAGTTTCTGAATTCGCCCCTAATCTCACTGCTCGCATTTTGACCTGTCCGGCCGATTCCTCGCCAGAAACATAGAGCACTTTGTGACCGTTGGCAATCTTCGCACAAATTTGCATTAAGATTGTCGATTTACCAATGCCCGGCTGTCCAGCAAAGAGAATCACTGAACCGCGCAAAATCCCCCCGCCCAATACTTCATTTAGGGAACCAAACTCAGTTTTCAGCCGCTCTTTTTCATCTGAAGCGGCAATCTCTTTGATACTGGAAAAACTCAAAGTCTTACCGCTACTTTTGGCCTGCGCCAGAGCAAATTTACCCGCACCCGAACTATCCTCAACTACTAAATCCTCCACGATGGTATTCCACGCATCGCAGTTATTACAGTGGCCAGCCCATTTGCTATAACGCGCGCCACAGTTTTGACAGACATATTGTTTAGTAGCTTTCATATTGAAATTATACCAATCTCTCGGCGAAAACCCAAAATTCCATGTATAATGGGAGTATGAATAAAACAGTCAAAAAATCTGGTTTCACTCTTATTGAACTCGTGGTAGTTTTAGCTTTTGTTTCTATCGCCCTGGTTCTTTTCTTCTTACAGAAGCAAAATCTCGATGCCATGCACCGCGATGAGCAACGCAAGGAAGCAATCAATGCTATGTATTATGCCCTCGAAGAAGGTTTTTATGCTAAGAATGGCTACTATCCAGAAACCATCACCGATGAAAACCTTACAGTCATGGACCCAAAATTATTTACCGACCCAAATGGTGTTTATATTAATGGTGAAGGTGGTTCGCTTAATTATATTTCCGCCGATTGCAATAACGGCAAATGCCGCGAATACACTCTTCGCGCTAGACTTGAAAAAGAAGACGATTACATCAAGAAAAACCGCCATAACTAAGCTAAAGAATGCCGCATACCCCGTTCCAGAGACGCTCAAGAGGAAAGAATGTCGCATGCCTTTTATCGGACCGCTCAAGGGCGCTTGCCCGGGCTTATGTCCTCAAAAGGCAAGACGACATTCTCTTCTAAAAAAGAAGCACAAATGGCTTCTTTTTTTCTGATCTGACTTCTATATAATCCTGCTGAACAAAAAAGCTGTAAGAGTATTTGTTATTTTTTTAACTTTGAAGTTGTGTGTAATTTTTTATCGCATAAAAAATGAAGCCTATTTGCTTTTAATAAAAACTTTGAAATTATGCGCAATTATGCGCGATTTATTATAGTTTAAAAAATCAGAAAGCCCACCTGTTATTTGTGTAACTTTAAATTTGTGTGCGATTTTGCTGAACAAAAAAGCTGGAAGAGTATTTGTTATTTTGAAAACCATAAGCTTGGCCGAGCGGCCTAGAGCGTGTTTTCAAAAAATAAATACTTTCCAGCTTTCCGTTACTTAGTAATTAATTGCGCGCAATTCAAAGTAGGCTTTTGGATGTGCACACACTGGACAAACCTCAGGTGCATCATTACCGACAAAGGTGTAACCACAGTTACGACACTTCCAGACGGTAACTTTTTCAGACTTAAATACTACATCGTCATCGATATTCTTGATCAATTTGCGGTAGCGTTCTTCGTGCTCTTTTTCAATTGCGCCAACGCCATCAAACTTATCTGCGATTTCATCGAAACCTTCTTCACGAGCGATACGAGCGAACTCTTTGTACATATCGGTCCATTCGTAATCTTCACCAGCAGCCGCAATCTCAAGATTAGTCCTCGTATCAGCTACGGCGCCATCATTAAGGTACTTGTACCAAAGTTTGGCGTGTTCTTTCTCGTTGTCAGAAGTTTCGGTAAAGATTTCAGCAATCTGTTCATAACCATCCTTTTTTGCACGAGAAGCAAAGAACTGGTATTTCACACGAGCTTGGGATTCTCCCGCAAAAGCGGTTTTTAAATTATCATAGGTCTTACTATTTTTAAAATTGGATTTATCAATATCAGACATTTAACTCCTTTCTTAATGGTATAATCTATTATAACGCATTTAAGCAAAAGACGGAGGAATATGGCAATCGAGCGAGTTATCGATAATATATCGCACGAGGAGGATCAGGAAGAGCAAGCAGTAGAAGTCAGTCTTCGCCCAACTAATTTCGCTGAGTATATCGGCCAGGAGCGCTTGAAAAAGAATCTGAAGATCGCTATCGCGGCGGTAAAGAAACGTAATGATGGGACTACTTTGGATCACGTCCTACTTTATGGTCCACCGGGTCTTGGTAAGACTACTATGGCCAATGTGATCGCGCATGAACTCGGTTCTAATTTACGCGTCACCTCTGGTCCAGCTATTGAACGTGCCGGTGACCTCGCTTCCATCCTAACCAATCTTCAAAATGGCGATGTCCTATTCATCGATGAAATTCATCGTCTTCGTCGCGCTGTGGAGGAAATTCTTTATTCTGCCATGGAAGACTACAAGCTCGACATCGTGATCGGTAAGGGTCCGGCCGCTCGTTCAGTGCGTCTCGATCTGCCACACTTTACCGTAATCGGCGCCACCACCCGTACTGGTTCGTTGGCTGGGCCACTTCGTGACCGCTTCGGGATCACGCATCGTCTCGAATATTACAATGAATCGGAAATCGGTCAAATTATTGCTCGTACTGCCAATATTCTTGGTACAGAAATTTCCGAAGAAGCTACCGCTACCTTGGCTGCGCGTTCTCGCCTCACACCGCGTATTGCTAACCGCCTGATGAAGCGCGTGCGTGATTTTGCTGATGTCCATGGTGATGGTTCCGTTAATCTGGACATTGCCACGCAGGCTCTCGGACTCATGGAAATTGACTCCCTTGGTCTTGATCCGGCTGACCGCAACATGTTGCAACTAATGCTCGATAATTATGGCAACCGCCCAGTTGGCCTTACTACCATTGCTGCTCTCACCGGTGATGAAGCTACCACGATTGAAGACTATTACGAACCATTTTTGATTCAACTTGGCTTCATTGAGAAGACTCCACGTGGTCGTATCGTCACCGAAAAAGCCAAGCGTCACCTCGCTTCTCTCTAATCACCTGAAAATATGTTATAATATAATTAATTTAACAGGGAAGCGTATGAAGCAGAAAAATTATAATCCAAAATTGGGCATTTCTCTTGAGGCTGGCGAGCGAATTGTTCTCGAAATTAAACGTACTAAAATTATTCCAATTTTAATCTTTGCCGGGGCTTGTCTAGCCAGTATTTTGCTTTTTGCTCTCTATATTTTGATTAATGCGGGAAATTCCTTCGTCTTCGCCCTCGATACTAATGGGCGTGCTTTCTTCCTCTTGGTTATCGCGATTGTGCTTGGTACCGTCTGGATCGCGACCTTGATTAGTCTTAATGTTTATACCACCAATAAACTTTTTGTCACCAATAAGCGCCTCATTCAACGTGTCGCCAATTCGCTTTTTGACACTGCGATGAATGTAATCGATTTAGTTTCTGTCGAAGACGTATCCTTTAAACAAGCTGGCCTTTTCGAGCATCTTTTCGAAGTTGGTACTCTTCGCATGTCGACTATCGGTGACGAAACTACCTATATTTTCAAATATCTCGACACGCCTACCGATGAGCTTGAAACTATCACTCATTATGTTCATATCGAAAAGGGTGAAATTCCTGCCGACGATGAATGTGAAGTCCCAGCTGACACCGACAAAAAATCACTTTCCGAAATTTTAGCCGCTAAGAAAAACCAAAAATCTGAAGCCAAGCCAGAGACTGTCACTTCACACACCATTCATATTGATCATCGCACCCGTCAAGTTAAAGAAACTTCATCTGAAGAGATTGACGCTTCGTCCGAAGAGTCCGACACTTCACCTGAGAAAACTGACCCCGCTTCTGTTCCGGCCGACACTTCTTCTGATACTCTAAATGTACCAAATCTGGAAAAATAGATCTCACATCAAATTTCTAATAAAAATAGTTCCAGCTAGGAACTATTTTTTTCTAATAATTTTTCACTTCAATGGCTTTTGTTTTCGGTATTTTTTGCACTCACCTCTGTGTTAACGATTTTTTAACGCCAGGCGAATCTGATCTTCCACTGGTAAATCTGCATCAATTTCTTTGAGTGCTTCAGTGGCTTCCTTTAGGTTAAAGCCTAGCGCCATCAGGGCATCGAGCGCTTCATTATTTTCCGGTTTCTTCACCTGAATCTCTGCGCCCGTGTAATGACTTGGCAAACCCACCTTGTCCTTTAGGTCCACAATTACGCGCTCCGCTGATTTTTTACCTACACCACTCGCCTTGCTAATAAAACCGCTATCCGCATTAGCGATGGCGTTACGTACTTCTTCTGGCGTCCCCAGAGAGAGAATTGCCATGCCAGCCTTCGGGCCAATCCCGTTCACGGAAATTAGCATTTCAAAAATCTTCTTCGCCATCAAGGTAGTAAAGCCATAGAGATCCTCCGAAGTCTCGCGTACTGCGTGATAAGTGTAAAATTTCTTAGTTTCCCCCACATTAATCTCTTCAAAATCAATTGCTGAAAGATTCACTTCATAACCCACACCATGTACATCCACAATAATCTGCCCGGTGAATTTTTCTACAATTGTACCTTCTACGTGTGCTATCATGTAACCATTTTAACATAAGAAAAAACGGCTCATCGCCGTTCCATAATTTCATTTGGTAGTACCGACTGGGATTGAACCAGTGACCTTAGGCTTATGAGTCCTACGCTCTAACCAGCTGAGCTACGGTACCACTTTCTGGCGGAAGGGACAGGATTCGAACCTGCGAAGCGTTAACTTGCCGGTTTTCAAGACCGGTGCCATCAACCACTCGGCCACCCTTCCACTTACTATCATAACAGAAAAATTCTTCCCCGTAAAGTGAAAAATCATCCCAAGAAGATAGATTAAGCTGCGTTAGTGAAGACGTTAATCACGTCATCGAGATCATCTACGGCATCCAATAGTTTGTCTACCTTTTCCGCATCTGCCTCGCTCACCTCTACGGTGTTATTTGGCAAATATTTGAGTTCGGCAGAATCTACATTGAGCCCAGCATCGATCAAATTCTTGCGCACCTTCATCAAATCTGTTGGTTCGGTAATAATTTCGATGCCATCTTCCGTTTCGTTGGCGTCTTCTGCGCCAGCATCCAAAGCGGCCATTAGCGCGTCTTCACCCTTATCTTCGATGAAAATCACACCCTTACGTGCGAATTGAAACATCACAGATCCAGGATCAGCCATGCGGCCGCCGTTCTTCGAAAGTGCATTGCGAACCTCTGGCATGGTGCGGTTTTTATTATCGGTAGCAATTTCGATAATCAAACCAATACCGGCCGGGCCGTAAGCCTCGTAGGTTTCTTCAATCAAAGCTGCGGCATTTTTATCGGCGGCACGAGCA
This sequence comes from uncultured Candidatus Saccharibacteria bacterium, assembly GCA_937990205.1. GTDB lineage: Bacteria > Patescibacteriota > Saccharimonadia > Saccharimonadales > Saccharimonadaceae > Nanosyncoccus. The sequence goes on from CALKRO010000171.1 coordinate 5,558, forward strand.
ATCGCACGTTCGATATTCGCCTTTGGCATATTAGCCTTGCGAGCTTTTTCTAATACCATCGCAAGAGATGGATTCATGGTTGGGTCGGCACCAGCACGCGCAGCAATCGCGATTTGGTTACCAATTTTAGTGAAGGCGGCACCACGTTTCGCGTCCACGATTGCTTTTTGGCGCTTGGTGGTAGCCCATTTACTGTGTCCAGACATAATAACCCCTTATTTTTCCTAATAATAACTTTGTATTATTATAACATTTTTCCAAAAAAGCAAAAGGGGCGCAAATCTTGCGTCCCTTGAGTTTCTTAGCCTGCTTCACTGGATTGAATTAAGTTGTCTCTTAGGCTCTCAAATCTAGCCCGTACCGTTGGAATTTTAGTTTCCGTGGCCACCGTTTCAAAATTACGCATTGGCCAAAACCTCTCCAGAGTCTCCCGAAATAATTTTGTGGTAGTATTGAAACTTTCGACATAATTATCAAATTCTTCGATCGTCCACGCGATTGATTCGGTACTGTGATAAGTTTTCTGCACCCGATGACTATGCATGGTGGATTTACATTGGTTGAGAAGACCTCTCGCCATATCATTAATTAATCTTAAGATATTGCTCTGATAGGAATTCCCCCTTTCATCTTGACCAATTAGCACGCACTGAGCTTTTACTACAATCGTCATTCTGTCGATTCTTTCATTCAGCGTCAGCGTGATTTCATCGGACATTTTTTGTAATTTACATCTGTCAAAATACATACAATTTCCCCCTCTTTCTGTAAAATAAACAGGCTACCCCTATATTATATCACATTTTGTAATTTTTTACCTCTTTTGCACCATATTCCATTAGTTTGTCAAAATCACGACATTCATAATAATACTCTCGCAATTTATTTCTTAATACTTGAAATTCCGGATAGCTTGCATCTGGCAAAGTCATAATTGGTTTCCAAGACTCGTCAAGTAAGGCCGTTAGAGATTCTTTCAGAACATAATATTCTCCCCTCGAAAGATTAGAAACCACAGAGTCTGGATTTTCCCAATAATAGTGATTCGTTTGAAAATGCATTAATTCATGCAAAATCCCATCGAGTGGCATTCCCCAAAGTTTATTATCGATTTTTGCATAGGTAAAAATTACACCTTCTTCATAATAAACAATCATCGCTGGAAAAGTTGTAATCAAAAATAATAAATCCGCACTCGGTGACACTACCTCTGGTGAAATTTTATGAATTTCCTTAGCGCGATTTTTCGTACAATCTTTAATTGCTAGGGGATGCTCCGTCACTTCTTCGAGTCGCCTAATCGCTAACTCAAATTTTTCATTTAGTTCATCGCTCATAATTTGTTTAAATCGCTCTGGCGTTATCTCGATCTGCGCGTTTCTTTCTTCGAGGTAGGGAATCAGAATCTTCTTCGCTTCCGAAAAATTTAGCCCCATAATCTTTTCTGCTACTTCAATATCCTGAGCGTCTCTTAACTTTTTTATCCCACCAAAATTATTCAGGGAATTATACCAGTTATAAGCATCTTGGGTGATATCGTAAATTATCTTGTAGGTGACCATCTATTAATTCTAATATAGCCTAGTCTATCTATTCCGTCTACCGATCTTTCTCTCCCTTGCATTATTCTTTAAAATCGCTAAAATGAAACTAAAAAGGAGAGTTATTATGCCAATTTTAATCTTAATTCTTATCGCTCTATTCGTAGTGATTCCGGGAATTCGCGTAGTTAATCAGTATGAGCGTGGCGTGGTCCAGCGTCTCGGTCGTTTTCGCCGCATTATGGAACCAGGTCTTCATGTGATTATTCCTTACATCGATACTATGCGCACTGTTGATGTTCGTACTACTCCGATGGATGTACCGAAGCAAGAAGTTATTACTAAAGATAACGTTACGGTGAATGTCGATGCGGTGGTTTATTTTCGTGTGATTGATGCGAAGAAGGCAGTCTTTGAAACCACGAATTACGCTTATGCCACTTCTACTTTTGCTCAAACTGCCTTGCGCGATGTTACGGGTAATTTCGATCTAGATGAATTACTCTCTAAACGTGACAAAATTTCCAGCCAAATCAAGGAAATCGTTGACACTCAAACCGATAAATGGGGTATCGATATCGAAAGCGTGAAGCTTCAGAACATCGAACTTCCTTCCGACATGAAGCGCGCCATGGCTAAGCAAGCTGAAGCTGAACGCGAACGCCGCGCTGCGATTATCTCTGCGGAAGGTGAAAAAGCCTCGGCTGCCGCTGTGGCTGAAGCCGCCAGTTTACTAGCTCAGACTCCAGGCGGTCTCAATATTCGTACTCTCCAAACTCTCGAAAAAATCAGTACCGACCCATCCCAGAAAACTGTCATTCTTCTCCCTTCCGATCTCGCTGGTGGTTTAAAAAATCTTTTCAAGTAGCCTCATCGGTTAAGTTAACGTAATAAAAATAGCGTCATCTGGCGCTATTTTTCTTCGAACATAATGTAATTTTTTAGAATTGTCACGAAGTGATTCTTCGGCAAGTTAAATCTTTTGTGTGGCGCATAGGTTTTAATTGCAGAAAGAAAATCCTCCAACTGCTTCCGAGTCAGGCTGTGTCCATGCATTAAACAAATTTTCCTTAGAACTTCCAATGCCACTTTTTCGTCGGCGGCAAGGAAAAGATCTTTTTTGTGAAAATTTTTCCCCACCACGGTTTGCTTGGCTAATTCCGTCACTAATT
>CALKRO010000172.1 GCA_937990205.1 uncultured Candidatus Saccharibacteria bacterium
ATGTGCTGATAAATAAATTGTTTAGCGCGCAGGTACCCCTGGTCAAGATAGATTGCACCGGTAACGGCTTCGAAACAGTCGGCAATAATCGAGGCATGAGTGCGATCACTTCCGAGTTTTTCACCTTTCGAGAGGCGAATGAGATGGAGATAGCCGATTTCAGTGGAAGCACGACCAATTGATTCAGTGCGCACCAAGGCGGAACGCCAAGCAGTCATAATTCCCTCTGGTTCAGTAAAATTACGGTAAAGAAAATCAGAGGTGACGAGCTCCAAAATCGCATCGCCGAGAAACTCTAAACGTTCATTATGTTCGATATGAGCCTTTTTATGTTCATTGACATAACTTCGGTGGGTAAGTGCAGTAATAAAGAGCGAAATATCCTTAAATTCGATACCCATTTTTTCCTTAGCGAAGTTGGCATAGAGAGCCTTGGTATCGGCAGTAAATTCTTCAGCATTTTGAGGTTGTTTTTTGGTTTTGTTAATCGCTACCTCGTCAATATGTTGCCTAATATCCGCGATATTAATTTGATAATCAGCAAGATTTACTTCTTGTTCCATAACTACTTTCTTGGGAATCTTTTGGATACTTGAACTGTTTCAAGTATCCTGAGAAACTCAAATTTATTTAATATTCTCCTTGACGGATGCGTTTTTTGGCAATGAGCATGAGTTTTTCAATATCTTCATACTCAATTACATTGATCGCATCCTGAAAACTAAACCATTTGATGCCATTCATCCATTTTTCTTTGGTTGGACGCTCTGTAGTATCAAGCGAACGTACGAGATAAATTTGCGTAGTCATCAGTACTAATTTATCAATTCGACGATACTTAAAGTGGATTTTGCCGAGCCAAGAGAGGACCTGGATATGGTTCAGACCGGCTTCTTCGCCAATTTCACGAATGGCGGTCTGTTTTGCGGTCTCACCCGGCTCGATATGTCCTTTTGGGATAGTCCAACGGTTCTTTGAGTCTTGGATGAGTAAAACTTCAATATCTTTTTTATCTTTGGTCAATCTAAAAACAATACCACCAGAGGTCGGTTCGCGGACAATTTCTTTGATAGTTGGTTTTTTCTTGAGAATTTTTTGTTGAAGTTTTTTAAGATTGGAGTCGCGAGAATTTCGAGTCTTGGGGGTAAATGCGCGACGAGAATCAGTTTTGGCCTTTGGTTTAGTCTTCTTGAGGTTTTTCACCTTCGACTGAACTGGTCTTTGATTGTTCATTTGTTCCTTCAGATTTCTCGAACCCGAGCTGTTTATAAGCGGTACCGAGAACACCGTTGACGAACTTGGATGAATTTTCCGAACCAAAAGCCTTAGCTAATTCAACGGATTCATTGATAGCAACTTTTGGTGGCACAGCTTGAGCTTCAAGCTCATAAAGCCCGAGGCGCAAAATATTACGGTCAATCGCGGCAATAGATGCAAGTGGCCATTCTGGTGCCAATGGATGTAATTCTTGGTCAAGTTTTTCTTGATGTTCCAAAATACCTTTGGTGGTATTGATAATAAAATCAGTATCACCAACGGCTTTAACGTATGGTTCGATATTTTTTGCGATAATAACATTGATGTCGGCTGTAGCGTCGCCCGCCAAACTTCTCACCTCGTATTCATAGAGGCTTTGAAGGATAATAATTCTGCCAAGGTGCCGATTACTTGCCATTATTTTTCGCTTTTCTTTGTCTTTTTAGTAGCTTTAACTGCAGTTTTAACAGTTTTAACTTTAAGATTTGGGGTTTTCTTAGCAGTTTCGAAAGCCTTAACAGGTGATTTCTTGTTAACTGCACGAGCTAAGACAAGACGAAGGTGGCTACGGCGTAGACCAGTCTTTCTTGGGCTGCTTTGCTTTTTAGGTTCAGGCATTAAATGCTCCTTGTTAATATATAAATTTGTATTATTGTACTATAAAAACCCATGGTTTGCAAGAAAAATCAGAGCGGGTGAGAGATTTTTCGTGAATTTTTGAGAAAGGATTTTAGATTTAGGCCACGATGCTGACGAGACGAGTATTTGGTGGGAAAATAATTTTTCGCGGTTCGCCATTGAGGTATTTTTGAACATTTTCGTCGGCGAGGGCAAGCTTTTGGATTTCTTCTTTAGAAATATCCGTCGGAAGTTGCAACTTAGCGCGGACCTTTCCGTTCACTTGAATGATAAATTCGGCAGTTTCGCTGACTAAGGCCGATTCATCGTAGGTTGGCCAAGAAATGTCAGAACCAAGTGTCTCGAGCATTTCAGAAGCGAGATGTGGGGCAAATGGATAAAGTAACTTAGCGAGTACTACTAGGTCAGCTTGGGCGGC